>JAYSVF010000065.1:0-12265 GCA_043718695.1 Acidimicrobiia bacterium
TACTTGGTGACCGTGGCCGGGCACGACATAGCGTGGACGTATTCGAAGAAGGCCAACGAGTTGATTGTTGCCAGCATCCGTCCTTACGGCTGAACGCGGCGCTCTGGGAGCTTTTCGGGGTAATACCCACTTGTAGAGAAGTGTGCAATTAAGTAGAGTTGCGTTGTGGGAAAAACTCTTGTGCTCGAAATTGATGATCGCCGACGGGTCGCCGTAGGGAAGTTGTTTGACGCGAGTGTTGAGCGGGTGCTGGTTACGGTCGATGATGCTGGCGTTTTGCGCATGGAGGCCGCCACCGTTATTCCGTCGGCTTTGGCCCGTCTGTATGCGAATTCGGCGGCTCAGGTGGAATTGGCGGATGCGCTAAATGTCGACGATCCAAATCAACGGTTTGTGAAGCGAATTCCAAGAAATAAGCGAGCTTCGTCCGACCAACGTTCAATGGAACTCACAAGCGCTGAGCGTCGCAAGCTTCGACCCGCCAAACCTCTCTAGTAGGAGAGTGGTGAATAATGCGACTTAGACAAGAGCCGAACTGCGAAAACGGAGCGAGATGAGAGATCCCGTCGCATTTGTTCCAACAGTCTCCTAATCCCGACATTGCTGTTGGGTGGCTGTCTGGGGGTCCCCGAGCCACTGCTGACGCCGAGCGGTGCGGATCCGAGTGGGATCGGTTCAGCGAAGCGCTGATTGCAGCGCCTGCTCCAACTGGTTCACTTCGCAGACGTCCGCCAGATCGATGAGCGTGCGAACCAATGACGTGGTGAGGAGGCCCCCAATAGTTGTTGGGTGTGGATCCATACTTCGAGTGCGATTGCTCGGGGACTGTGCCTGAGGGACGTCGGTGTGAGCGGGGCGTGTCGCTGGGGTTGCACGATGACGCTGAGAACGCACGCTGGAACGCCGACGAACGAAACGTCTTGCTCCATACGTTTGGAGTTTGGCTGTGGGGTCATCTGCGGGTCAACAGTGCACCTAGCCGATCTGCGTAATTTTCCTAAGCGGGCTACAGTCAACGTTTATGGGCGAAAAGGGTGATCAGTTGACACTCGGGAAGTTTGTTGGTCAACTGGGTACGAAGGTTTCGTTGAGAGCGGGGCAGATTCTGTTTCGAGAGGGTGACGAGTCGCGGTGCGTCTATGCCGTTGTGAGCGGACGGATCAACTTGTTCATCACCACCCCGGCGGGTCGTGACGTGATGTTGGGATCGAAAGTTCCCGGGCAGGCATTTGGGGAACTTTCCGTGATCGATGGCGGGCCACGTTCAGCCACCGCAGTTGTGATGGAACCAACCATGATTGCGCAATTGTCTGGCGACGAGTTCTTAGATCAGCTGGCTCGCGCGCCGCACCTGTCTATTGCTCTGCTGCGCGAATTGGCCGAGCATTTGCGGGTATCCAACGGACGGGCGTCGGCGCGCGCTTCAGACAACCTCACCGTACGGATGGCCCATCTTCTCCTTGAGTTGGCTGCGAAATTTCGTCGCCACGGTGGGCCGGTTAATCCGGTTGACTTGCCCATTACCCAGGACGAGTTGGCGGCATGGGTTGGCTCAACCCGGGAGGCAGTGTCGCGGTCGCTGTCGGCCATGCGCAAAGCCGGTGTGATTGAAACAGGCCGAAACAAAATCGTCCTCTGCGACCCCCAAGCGCTTTCGCTTCTCGCCAGCCCTCTGTGTACCCATGAGCCAGCGAATACAACCCAGTCCTAATGCGGGGAAGTCTTTGGTTGAAGTTGGCGTCGTCCTAGTGCCACTTGCTGACCCTGGCGTCACCAAGTGGAAAGCACCCTCGAGTGCGAGCACGAGGGCGGTATAACCATGGTCTCGTTTGAAGTCCTGGCTCCGTGGTCGTGACGAGAGGCACGAGGCGTGCGTGATCTGGATCACGATGAACGGTTTTGAATCATGGTCCTATGGGTTCTCATCCGAGTTGGGAATTGAAAGGAACATCATGAGCGCAATTGTTGTTGGAACAGACCACAGCCCTCAGGCCCGTGCAGCAGTTGAGAAGGCTGCGTCTATGGCGAGGCTCTATGCGGTGCCCCTCCATATTGTGACTGCGGTTCGCAGAGGTCAGGTCAAGGAGTATGGCTCGGGTGCTGACCATTGGGAATTCGATAATGTCGGTCTAGCGAAACGGGCGCTTGGTGCTCTTGCCACCGAATTTGATTCGACGGTTACGGTCACAACCGCGGCGCTTGACACCAATCCCGTAACGGCGCTGTGCGGAGAAGCGACTCGTCTCCATGCATTGGTAATCGTCGTTGGGAATAAGCGAGTGCAGGGAGTAAGCCGTGTGCTGGGTTCGGTTGCGCGTGGCGTTACCAAATCGGCACCTTGCGATGTACTTGTAGTGAACACGCGAGGCTGAGCTTGGGATCACGCACTGTTAGCTGTGGCTCTGTGGCTCTGTGGCTCTGTGGCTCTGCGGCTCTGCGACTGAGTGGCTCTGCGACTGAGTGACTGTGTGACTGTGCGGGGACAACATGGCCCAGACAACGTGTCTCTGGGGCCACGCCAAGTTTTTCCGAATTCGGGGATCACTAAAAAGCGGCCATTTGTTGTCATAGCGACCCTGTAGGTTCAACGGGTAATGTCAATTACGTCTTCTACCCCTGAGTCGAGCCCGGCTATCACGGGTGTTGGAGCGAGCGTTTTTCGTGCGGGTAAGAACCCGGTCGAGTTCGTTACCGTGCCAGCTGATGAGCCTGTGGACCGGGTGGTTCGGGTATTGCCCGATGAAACCGGCATCAACAAGGTGTTTGACTACCTCGTGCCTGCGGGAATGGTCGGAGCGGGGCTGATTGGCGTAGGCACGATGGTTCGAATCTCGCTGCAAGGCCGACGGGTGGGCGGTTGGGTCGTTGGCTTCGATGTGGAGCCGGCGATGGACGTGGCGAAGTTAAAGCCGATCGCCAAGATTTCGAGCATTGGGCCCGGTGAAGCCATTATCAGTTTGGCTCGGTGGGGATCGTGGCGTTGGTGGGGAAAACCCGCGCACCTTTTACGCACCGCATCACCTGCCAACAACGTGCGTGCCTTGCCGAAGATCAAGCCCCTCGATGCCGCTTTGTTGCCGGTTTCGCTGAGCACCGATCACGCCGCCCTGCTTGCGAAAGAGGCTTTATCTGCAGCACCGGTCAATGGTGAATTGCGTCCGGTGTTGTTGCAACTGCCGCCAGCTTCGGATCTGTTCGGTGTGGTGGTGGAGGCGGCTCGTTACGCCGGCGAACGGGGGGTGTTGGTGCTAGCCCCGAGCCTTTCGGTCTCGATTGCTTTAGCCCGCAGATTGCGACGTGCCGGTGCCCCGGTGGCGTTGTACCCGAATGATTGGGCCTTGGCCAGTGCTGGTGGCTGCATCGTGATTGGACCCCGAACCGCAGCTTGGGCACCAATTGAACCCGGCGCGATTGTGGTGCTCGATGAACATGATGAGGTGTACAAAGAAGAACGCATCCCGGCATGGCATGCTCGTGACGTGGCGATCGAACGGGCCCGTCGAGGCGCGATACCATGCATACTTACTTCTCCGATTCCTTCGCTTGAAGCAAGTGAATCGGCCACGCTCGTCACGGTGTCTCGATCGGTTGAACGCGATGGTTGGCCAGCGATTGAAGTGATTGACCGAAGCGCGGAAGACCCAGCGAAACAGCGTCTTATCAGTGATCGTTTGATTCCGTTGTTGCGATCAGATCTTCGCGTGGTTTGTGTTCTGAATCGCACAGGTAGGGCCAGGTTATTGGTTTGCGGTTCGTGTTCTGATGTGGCTCGATGCGAACATTGCGATGGCGCGCTTATTCAGGAAGCGGGCGATGAGGGGCTGGTTTGTCCGTCATGCAGGGCTAAGCGGCCGATGCTGTGTGCCGGTTGCGGAAGCGCCAAGTTACGCAACGTTCGGATGGGTATTACCCGTGCTCGTGAAGAGCTTGAAGCGCTTGCCCTTCGACCAGTTGCTGATGTAAGCGCACCTACGGTTGAGATTCCCGACGGTGTTCGACTGTTTGTGGGTACTGAAGCGTTGCTGCACCGCATTGGCACGTGCGATGCGGTGATCTTTTTGGACTTTGATACCGAGCTGTTTGCGCCACGATATCGGGCTAGTGATGAATCCTTAGCGTTGATAGTGCGCGCTGCGCGAACCCTTGGTGGGCGTAGTCACGGTGAGGGCGGCAATCGGCCGCGTTTGGTCGTGCAAACCCGTGCCCCTGATCATCTTGTGGTGCAAGCTGCCGTGCGTGCCGATCCATCAGTCATCCGCGAGGTGATGCGGGGACAGCGTGAAGCCTTGCAACTTCCACCTTTTCGAGCGATTGCTCTGGTGGAGGGAGCGGGCGCCCCCATCGTTGCTGCGGCGTTGCGGGGTATGCCCGACGCCCCGATTGTTGATGGGCCTCCGGAAGGACCGTTTTTGGTGCGAGGCCGAAACCATCCGCACCTTTGCGCGAAACTTTCGAAAGTAGAACGCCCGAGTGAACGGGTTCGTATTGAAGTTGATCCGCTACGAATGTGAGCCCCAGTTTCCTCCCTCTCACCAGCCCAGAAACCGGCTTTGTGGTGAAGTTGATCCGCCGCAAAACCGAAGCCCGGTTAAGGATATGAAGCCCATCGGGAATGCCCAACGTGGAGGGCGCTTGGGTTAGACAGGAACCTTGCAGGAAGGTTGCTCAGCCAACCAAGCCAGCGCACCGTTCAGGATTGGGTCCGCGTCGGTGCCTACTTTTGCCCAATCACTGGCGATTTTTAAGTCAGGAGCGATTGGATTTTCATACGCTGTGCCGGTTCGATCGACATCAACGGCGGTCATAATGTCGAGAAAGGCGCCATCGCTCAACACTGTTCGAACGTTGTAGGTGGTGAGACCGTAGGTGGTTTCGCCGAATGATTTACTGTTGGCTCGCCCTCGAAACGCCAGCACCGCAGCTTCCCCAGCACTTGCTGTGAGCCCGCTTTGCAATACGGCGACCGGGATGGAACCAAGCGCAGGATCTGGGCCGTAAGGCCGGGTGACGGTGATCATCGCCGTTGCGTCATTGCGGATCGCGCCTGCGTCATAGGACCACCGAGCAACGGTGCCTTGTGCGTCGATTTGCCCGCCAACTACGCCCTCGCCCAAGAGCGGGCCGAGCCCACCGAGCATGGCAAAGATGTAGCCACCACGATTGCGGCGAAGATCAACTACCCATCCACAACGTGGGGGAGTGTTGATCGTGGCGATGGCATTGTGGAGTTCTTGGGCGTACTGCGTTTGTGCTGCGAGATCTCCAACAATGCCTGGAACATCGAGTAAGCCAAACGTTCCTCCAACGGCACTGCCCACTTGAGGACGGGTCACCACGGCTGCAGTAGGCACTCCCACCGTGGTGATTTGGCCGACGGTTAGGCGCATAATGAGCGGCTTACGCACATTTTTCCGAACGACGGTCAGCGTGATGGCATTTGGTAAATCCCCGGCATTGTTTCGTTGAATCACCAGCTGATTACCAGAGCGTTTGGGAATCTTTCCGTCGATGCGATCGATCCGATCTCCGACGCGTAAACCGCCCCGCTCCGCCGGTCCCCCTACTGAAACCGTGGCCACGACCCTGCTCGGCCACTGCGCAACAAAGCCAAACGACACAATGTTGCCCGAGCTTTGCTGAACCGCCGCCACTGGTCGGGTGAATGAGGAGTGAGCGTCCGCAAGGGCGGCAACCACCTTGGTGATGATTGGGTAGGTGGCCTCATAATTGGGTGCTGCTGCACCGTCACGTTCGGCGTTGGCCCGTATCTCTGGCCAACTGACCTTTGATTTCCGAAACGCGTACCGTTCAATGAAATCCAGAGCTTTTGCGAGATACTCCTGGGGGGAGGGCGCAGCGATAACGGCCACAGGGCCAGGAGGTATTGAACTCCCAGGTGTGATGCTGGTAGGAGTGGCGCTGGTAGATGGTGCGATGGGGAGTGCCGTGTCGGTCGTTTGTGCTCGCGCCACCGTGACGTGGTTGGATCCGGCCAAAACCAGTAATCCAGCAACCACCCGCACCCAAGCCCGTGAAGCCATCGGTTTTGCTTCACTGCATCGCTTTTGCCGAAACTGTTGACAACGAACCACGTGAAGAGCCTACGCATACTGCAACGTGTCATAGGCGACCAGCCCTGCGCAGTGCGCTAGAGACATCCACCGATCTGGTTCGATAACGATCACATCGTGGAGCTTGATGCCATCATCGTGGAGGTTCCATGCGGCTACCCGCCACGCTGCCGATTCCACGGGATCCACCCAAATCGATGGCTCAGTGAAGGATTCGCCCGAATCAAGGACCGACTGGGGAGCCTCGCGGTGATGCGATCGCACAACCCCCAGGATCAAACCTCCGGGGATTCGCCCATTAGGAAGAGAGGGGCAAAATAAGCTAAGTGCACGTTGGACATCATCTACAGGGTTTCCTCGCAGCGCGACGTGGAGAAACGGCACCCGGTCGTGATCGAGTACCAAGACCACAAGCCCGGAATGCAACGCTGGTGAACGAAGCAACTCAAACGTGTCGATAGCGTCGTCGGGCGTCTCAATAGGCCATGGCGCAAGGTCTCGGGCCGGTTGGAACGGCCCGTCTGCCCAGTTTTCAATAACGAGCGCATCACCAGCAAGCGGACCAAACGACTCTCGATCGAGCGATTCTTCGTCGATTAGGTCATCATCGAGTAGGTCATCGTCAAGTAGATCGTCAAGCAGGTCAGCATCGAGCAAATCGTCGGTCCAGGATTCCTCGTCATCATCTTCCTCATCACCCGGGTCACCCTGCGGGCCAGCGGCGCCAAGATCAGGCCGAGTTGATGGTTGGGTCTGCGCCGAATGCGGAAACGTAATGTCTAGTGCCGTTGAACTGACTTCGTCATCTGAGGGGTAGGTGCTCCTTTTCAACCGGCAAGCCGGATCGGGAACACCTGTGGAGGGACCACCTGCATTGGGACCACCTGCATTGGGACCACCTGCGTTGGGACCACCTGTGCCGGGAAGTAGCTGCAAATCGGGAATCGAGGGAACGGCAAGGTAGCAACGATGACCGTCTGCGAACGCCCACAGCGGTTCGTTGCCTTGCTGATTCCCTTGGCGAAGTCCCGCCGAGGCGAGGAGCGGTTCAGAGGCATCAATACGGCCATGGCGATGCCCCACGCTCTGGGTTGGTTGTTCGCGCAGGCGGGAAAATAGTGAGCCATTTCGCGTAATGGATTGAATGAAACGAGAGGACCTGCGATCAGGCATGGCGGCTCCAAGTTGTGAAGTTGCCGATCCGTGAGCGCGTTTGAACAATGCTGTTTCCAGCGGTTAGGACAAACGTCGACAAGGCCAGCACAGCAGCGAGGAGGAAGCTCTTGGTTCACTCTACGAAGGGGGTATGACAAAAAAGGGCGTCAAACACGCCAACGAAAAAACAAGGCAAAAACACCACAGAAATCAAAGCAAAACGAACGCGAACACGTCCTCGCAAGTAACTGCTTCACTCTTGGTGTTTCAGGAACTTGGTGTTTCAGCAATCCTGATCTAGTCAACGATTTCGCTAAGAAACTTCTCAACGACAGAACGATCACGCGTTCGTTTCATCTTGGGTAGGGCCGCCAAGAGTTCTCTTCGGTATGACTTCGCGTTATTGAGCCGCGGATCCATGATCGCCACCACACCGCGATCAGAAGATGTACGAATTAAGCGGCCCGCACCTTGAGCTAGCAACATCGCCGCACGGGGAAGATCGATCGTCTTAAACGCATTGTCGCCAGCTTTCTCCCGACGAGCGACCAACAGCGGTTCATCAGGCCGAGCAAACGGCAACTTGTCAATCGTTACCAAACTTAGAGCCCGTCCAGGAACATCGATGCCCTGCCAAAAACCCATCGTGGCAAACAAACACGAAGTTTCATCCTCCGCAAAGGCCTTCGTGAGCGCAGGTTTCGGCAAATCGCTTTGCGTCATCACTCGAAATGGCAACGGGGGTTTGCGAGCCGCCATAGCCTCAGCAGCATTACGCATACCCTTCCACGAGGTAAACAAGGCCAAGGTGCGGCCACCGGCTGCGATCATTAACTTGGCCAACTCTTCATGCATCGCTGATTCGAAAGCCGCGCCTCGCGGATCGGGCAAGTGCACTGCGCAATACAAGATGGCCTGATTCTCATAATCAAACGGGCTGCCGACATCGAGCGTGTCGGTGTTCTCAGTCTTCAAACCCAATCGCGGGCCTAAGTTCGAAGGAATCGTGGCGCTGGCAAACACTGCGGTGATTTGTGACCAAATGGTCGCTGCCAACGCGCCCGCAACCTCAATCGGCGCAATACGCAGCACCGGTCCGCGAGTTTTGCTGGCCGCCTCAACCCACGCCACTCGCTCGCCGGAAGTAAGTACGTTTATCTTTTCAAACTCGTCGGCTTCATCGAGCGCTTCTGCTGTGGTCTCAAAAGGATCGGCATCGGGGTCGAACGGTTTCGCAGAAACACCAGAAACACCGCCAACACCAACACCACTGCCGATACCAACAACGGATGTGCGAACGGCACCCATTTCCATCGCCGCCGTGAGCTCCTCGGCTAGCGACGTTGCGCCCTGCACCGCACGAACCTTGCGCGGACCAATCCCACCGCCGGCATCATCTGGTACTGAACGCAGCAAGGTCAAGGTGCGATTCACTCGATCGAGCGCGGTTACCAGCGCGGCACGAATTGAATCATGCGCGCCTGGACCATTCACCAAACGCTGACCCTCAAACGGTGTGAGCGCAGCTTCAATCCGAATCCCGGCGTCAACCAAATCCACATTGGAATCGAGATCGGCAATCACCTGTCGGGCGCGACCGGCAAGAAACGAAAACCGTCCGGCAGAAATCTCCACCCCAAACGAATCCGCCATGATGTCCTCAACCTCATGAGCCTCATCGAAGATCACCAAATCATGCTCCGGCAACACATGGCCGCCAGTACGAACATGCTGACCATAGAGATGGGTGTTCACCACTACCACATCGGCTTCGGCGGCCTTCTTGCGGGCCTTCTCTGCAAAACATGACTCGCCGCTCGGGCACTTCGCTGCTCCCGGACACTCCCCGGCACTCACGCTCACTGCCGCCCAAGACTGGGGGAGTGGCTCAAAATCCAACTCGGAACGATCACCCAACTCGGTTTTCGTCGACCATTCGGCCAGTTTCGTAACCTCTTTCAAAACCCGATCGGGGTCGATCCGCTTACCGATGTCATCGTCGCCCAACAAGTTGAGCTGATCCTTGCCAGAAGCTAGGCGCATCTCCATCGCTTTTTGCACGCAGTAATAGTTTGAACGGCCCTTGAGAATGGCAAAAGCAAACGGTTCGCTCATCCCCGGATTCAACACACCCTTGAGATGCTGTTGCAAAAAAGGAAGATCCTTCGCGGCTAACTGATCCTGCAGTGCCTTCGTGGCCGTAGAAACCACCACTTTTGATCCCGAAAGCAACGCTGGAACCAAATAGCCCAGCGATTTTCCGGTACCCGTCCCTGCTTGAACCACCAAATGTCGGCCGCTAGTTACCGCATGCCCAACCGCTCGCGCCATGGCCAGTTGCCCGTCACGAACTTCACCGCCACCGGGAAGTGCACTCGTAGCTACATGGAGGGCCCGCCCAACAGCATCCCCCGCGGCAGGCAGTATGCCGGTGGTGATGGAGAGAGGCGCTCCCGATCCGGCTTGCCGGTCGGTTAAGAGTGCCGCCCGTTCGGGTGACGGACTCGGCCCGGCGGCGTTTGGTGCAGGTGTGTCGGTGGTTGCTCCTTGAGACATGGGAGTTCAACGCTACCGGCTTCCATCGGCACTTTCGGGAATGCTGGCGAACACTTGTTTGCGGCAAAAGGGGGTGACTCCTTAATTGTGGAGGTTTGATGGACGTTGGTCCCATTGACCCGCAGTGGCCCCTTTTTGCAAACACCCCGCACTAACGTCATTGGCGTGTTTCGAACACCAACCCCCAGCACTCTTCCCCAGGGCATTGACCCAAGCCGTATTCCGGCCCATATCGCGGCGGTCATGGATGGAAACGGACGGTGGGCATCACGACGTGGCCTGCCCCGAACCGATGGACATGCTGCCGGGGAAGAAGCCCTTTTCGATGCCGTGAATGGCGCGCTTGATTTGGGAACAAAATGGTTCACCGTGTACGCCTTTTCCACCGAGAACTGGCGCCGACCGGTTGACGAAGTGAAGTTCTTGATGCACTTCAACGAATCAATCCTGGTCCGCAGACGCAATGAACTCAATGAGCTTGGTGTGCGCGTGCGGTTCATTGGACGGCGAAACTGGCGGGTACCGCGGCGGTTGATCCGCCAAATCGAAGAAGCTGAAGCGCTTACTCGTAACAACCGACGCATGACTCTGTCGTTTGCTTTTAACTACGGAGGTCGCGCCGAGCTGGTCGATGGTATTGCTCGCATGATCGAAGACGGCGTGGCGGCCAGAGACGTCGATGACAAACTCATCTCGAAATATATGTACGCACCTGATATGCCCGATCCTGATCTGATGGTTCGTACCTCGGGTGAACACCGAACCTCAAACTTTCTGCTCTGGCAACTGGCTTATTCGGAGTTGGTATTCACCGAAACGCTTTGGCCCGATTTTCGGCGAGAAGATCTTTTCGATGCCGTGCGCGAATACCAAAACCGGGCCCGACGTTTTGGTGGCATTGAACCGGTTGAGGGCCCTCAACACTAAGTGCACCGAACAATGTCATGTTCACGTGCCTTCAGAATCCGGCGCCGGCGCATTGAGGCGCAATAGCGATGGCACTGTACCGTTGCAACGCAATTGTTCTGCGTACCTACAAACTGGGTGAAGCAGATCGCATCATTAGTTTTTGCACCGACACCCGAGGCAAAGTGCGTGCCGTGGCGAAGGGTGTTCGCAAAACAAAGAGCCGAATTGGTTCTCGTCTTGAACCAACCTCACACGTTTCGTTGCTGATGTATGAGGGGCGAGGCGATCTTGATGTGGTTTCCCAAGCCGAAACGGTAGAGAGCTATCGAAGTATTCGTGAGGATCTTGACCGGCTGACTCACGCTACGGCTCTGTTAGAAGCGGTGGACCACGTAAGTATTGAAGGACAAGACGACCCAAAGCTCTACGCCATGTTGGCTGGCGCACTACGGCAACTGAACAAGCAAGACTCACCAGTTTTGGTGTCGGCCTTTTATTGGAAAATCCTGGCCCACGAGGGCTACACGCCAATGCTCGAAGCGTGTGTGCGTTGCGGCGCACCGGAACCCATCGTTGGGTTTGATGCCGCTGCAGGGGGAGTGACGTGCAGGTCTTGTAGCGTGGGTGTTGCATTGTCACCAGCCACGCTGGCCTTGCTCGAACGTATTCTGGGCGGGGGTCTTGCTGGGGCGTTGCGGGAACCTGCTTCTACGGCTACGCATGAGGTAGAGCGATTGGCTACCAATGCCTTGGAATTCCAATTAGAACGTCGGCTGAAGGCCGGGCGGCTTCTCGATAAGGGATGAATCGTGGCAAACAACTCATCTGAACAGAACCGCAACCCGCTCAACAATGATTCTTCGACGCAACCCAGCGCGCCAGACACAGCCGAACAGAACGTCGCCGATCACGCAACAAACAGCGCAACAGACAGCGCAACAAACAGCGCAACAAACAGCGCAACAAACAAAGCACAAAACTACGCAGCAAACCGCGCTGCAAATAGTGCTCCAAAGAATGCTTCAAACCATGCTGCGAACCATGCGACAAACAGCGCTGCAAAGAATGCCGCAATGGAAGGTGAGCGAATCCGCGGTTTGAAGAAAATGAAAAGGTTGGCGACCGCATTGTTCGTTGCGGTCACCATCGGATTCGTTATCACTCGTATCTTTGAAGACGAATATGGCTGGCTCGGCTATGTCCGCGCCGGATTCGAAGCGGCAATGATCGGTGCACTCGCCGACTGGTTCGCCGTTACCGCCCTGTTCCGCCATCCCCTTGGGCTTCCAATCCCTCACACGGCCATCGTGGCTGAACGCAAGAACGAAATTGGCAAAGGACTCGGTGAGTTTGTTGAATCAAACTTCCTAACCCCCGAAGTACTCGGGCCAAAGATCGCCGCGATTGAACCAACACAACGCTTTGCTCGTTGGCTATCCAAACCTGAAAACACCGAAGCGGCAACGCAACGCATCGCCCAGGCAGCCACCAGCTTGCTTTCCTCAATCGACGATGCCGAAGTAGCGGTTCTCGTCGAGGGTCGACTATCGGCCCTCGTGACCAAGTTCCCGCCA
>JAYSVF010000066.1:0-4978 GCA_043718695.1 Acidimicrobiia bacterium
TCCATTACGCCCTCCATGGCAAACTGCGCTTGATTGGCACCGAAACCGCGGAACGCGCCGCAGTTGGGGTTATTGGTGCGAACGGTGGTGGCATGCACACCAATGGCGGGAAGCAAGTATGGACCGCTGGCATGCCCTGCCGCTCGTTCCAACACTTTCATTCCTACGCTCGCATATGGTCCGGAATCACCGATCATACGGGCGCGCAGGGCGGTGAGTTTGCCCTCAGTATCGCAACCAACTTCGTACACCATATGAATTGGGTGACGCTTCGAGTGCATCAACAACGACTGTTCCCGGGTACTGGTGATCTTTACCGGCGTTTGTAACAACCACGCAGCCAGCGCCGCTTGGCCCTGGTTGGAAAGATCTTCTTTCCCACCAAACGCGCCCCCATTAGAAACCAGTTCAACGGTGATTAGGCCACTACTGATACCGAGGATGGAGGCAATCTGATCACGATCATCCCAGACCCCCTGCCCGCCGGAGTACACATGCAGGCGCAGATCATCAGATCGCACAGGGGCATCCGTGAAGGTGCCAGCAGGCTTCGCGTCAACCAGCACTTGGCCTTGGCGATACGGCACGGCCAGGGTTGATTCGGGTTCGAGAAATGCCTGTTCAATGCGCTGCGTTTGAAACGTTTCGTGAACAACATGCGCGCTTAGGGCTAGTGCCGCCGCAACATCGCCCCGGTGGTATTTGGAAACAGAGAGCACGTTGCCCTCAAGGCCCCACACGGCATGTTCGGGGTCATCAATGGCTGCTGTGGCATCGGTGATTGGTCGCAGTGGCGTGTAGCCAACCGTTACCAGGGCCGCAGCACGCTGCGCGGTTTCCTTGTCAAGGGCTACCACCAAAGCCATCACGTCGCCAAGGTAACTGGTTCGTCCACCGACGGGGATGAACACCGGCCAGTCCTTGTGAATCAGGCCCACCTTCAAATCACCGGGAACATCGGCTGCAGTAAGTACACGTACTACTCCGGGAACTTCGCTTGCCGCTGCGGTATCGATTGAGTTTACGTCAGCCCGGGCGTGCTGGGCGAGAACCAGTGCGCCGTGGAGCATTTGAGGAAGGGCAATATCATCGATGTAGGGGCGCTTGCCAACCGCTAACTCTCGGCCCTCGTACTTCACTCCCGATGAACCAACGCCGCCGTTCACTGCCGGGGTGAGGTGCTCGCCATGAGCCAGGGCTTCAATCGCATCGAGGATTTTCACGTAACCAGTACACCGACACAAATGACCACCAAGATGACGCGCCATTTCCTCTCGGGTTAGCGCTGCGCCCTTCTTGTCAATTTGTGCCTTCGCCCGCACCACAATGCCCGGGGTGCAAAAGCCGCACTGCAGGGCCCCGCTCGCCGCGAAGGTATCGGCATAGCGGTCTACCTCGGCGGGATCGAAACCTTCGAGAGTGGTGATGGATTTTCCGGCAACCCGAGCGAGGGGCATTTGGCACGAAATTGAAGCCTTGCCATCGATCATGATCGTGCAGCAACCACATTGGCCTTGCGGGGAACAGCCATCCTTTGGCGAAGTGATTCCTAACTCTTCGCGCAGAGCTGCGAGTAGGTGGGGGTGGCGGTTTGATACGTCAACCGCCACACCGTTGACCGTAAGCGCGGTGCGATCTGTGTCATTGGCATAGGGGGAGCACGTGCCAGGGCAAGACGTTCCACCGCATCCAGTTTTTACCGAAGAACACTCGTGGGCAACGCCTGCCAATCCTGGCCTGCATCGGCTGTCCGAGTCGATTGGGTTGGACGCGTTGGTTGGGCCGCTTGCGTTGATTGGGCTGATTTGTCGCGACTCGCTGGAAGCTGCTTCGCCGTTGGAAAAGCATGAACGTTCCGAAGCGTTGTTGGTTGAGGGTTCGCTTGATGAGGGCATGGTAATTACCGGAACTGCTCGGGAGTGAAATTGGGTTCGGCAGGTGGCTCGATAACACCCTTTTGTGCCGTGATCCGCGTGTAGTGCTGCGGCTCGCGATACCGGTCCATTTGAAACAACGTGTGCTTAAACTTCGTGCACATATCAAGATCGCAATCGGCAACGATCAACTCATCGCCGGTAGTAAGTGCACGTGCTACGAGTTGCCCTGAAGGTGCAAAGATCGCGGATTGACAAAGCGATTCCACTCCTTCCTCGGTACCACCCTTCGCCACGCCAACCACCCACGTGCCGTTTTGGTACGCACCTGAGGCTAGGCAAAGATCGTTATGGAACAACTGCAACGCATTTTGCCCCGGATCCGGTGCGTAATGGATCGGAGTGTTGTAGCCAATCGTGATCAGCTCGGCGCCTTGCAATCCCATCACCCGGTAGGTTTCGGGCCATCGACGGTCGTTGCACGTAGCCATGCCCACAATCCCACCAAAGGCCCGGTACACGCCAAACCCATCGGGCCCAGATTCAAAGTAGTAACGCTCCAAATGCTGAAACGGTCGCCACGGTTCATGTTGCTCATGTCCAGGAATATGCACCTTGCGGTAGCGGCCCACCACGATGCCATCGCGCTCCACCATGATTTGGGTGTTGTAGCGATGTTTGCGGCCATCGGGGGCATCCGCTGCTGCCAACAACTCGGCATAACCCAACGTAAAACCCACAGCCAATCGGCGGGCCTCGTCGAACAGGGGTTGGGTAACGGGTGAAGGCATCTGTGCTTCATACCAAGCATCGATTGCCACTTCATCTTCGCTATACCAACGAGGAAAGAACGTGGTGAGGGCCAACTCGGGAAAGGCAACCATGTCACAGCCCCGCTCAGCAGCACCGCGAAGCAAGATCAACAGGCGTTCAATAACGTCAGCACGCGTATGATCTTTTTGTACCGCACCAAGTTGGCCGGCCCCCACTCGCACCACGCGTGAACTTCGTGACATGAAAGGAGTCTCCTATGCAGCGATCTGTTCATCGGGGACACCGGCAGTGTGTGTAACCGCAACATCGATTACGGGCACCGTGGATGTGAGGGAGGCCGTGGGAATGGTGGCCGAAGAATCAGCCAAATCGGTTTCTGAAAGCGTGAGTATCACTTGAAGCAAAAGATCCGCACCCATCACCAGGTCACTTGGTTCAGTGAACTCTGCGGGATTGTGGCTGATCCCTTTGTGAGACTGCGTGAAGATCATTGCGCTCGGGCACATACGAGCCAACATTTGCGCGTCGTGACCAGCACCACTGGGTAGACGCATCCCGGTATTGCCAAGGCGCGCAATCGTGTGTTCCACCAGCGCTATGACGCGCTCGTCGAAAGCCACCGGCTCGAAGCGGGCCAACACCCGGGATTCAATGGTTACACCCTCCGATATGGCCAACTCGCCAAGGAAGAAAGTCAAACGACGCTCGGATTCAACCAGGATTGACTCATCGGTGTTGCGCAAATCAACCGTTATTACCGCAGTAGCTGCAACCACGTTCACCAAGTTGGGATGCAGGCTTATCTGGCCGACCGTACCCACATGCGGATGACCCATTTCCAAAGCCAATTCGCGGACAAAGGTGGTGATGCGTGCGGCAGCGTATCCAGCGTCGTGGCGAAGTGACATCGGCGTAGTGCCGGCGTGGTTTGACTGGCCCGTAATGGTGAGTTCCTGCCACGAAATACCCTGCACACCGGTGACCGCGCCGAAGCGAATGTTCTCCGCTTCGAGGACGGGGCCCTGCTCAATATGAAGCTCAACAAACGCGTAGGGTGCTTCACCAGGGCACGGGGTGGAGCCCAGATACCTAATCCGTTTCAATTCGTCACCCACCGTTGCGCCATCGATCCCCACGACGTCATAGGCATCTTCGGCGCTCATGCCGCCGCAGTAGACGAGGCTGCCCATCATGTCGGGATTGAAACGGGCGCCCTCCTCGTTGGTGAAAAACGCTGCAGCGATCGGGCGCTTCGTGGCAATTCCCGCAGTATCGAGCGTTTCGATGATTTCCAGGCCAGCCAACACCCCAAGGTTGCCGTCATAGAGGCCACCGGTTCGTACCGTATCAATATGACTGCCGGTCATAACGGGGTTCGCTATCGATCTATCAGCTGCGGCGCGGACGCCAATCACGTTGCCAATGGCATCGATCCGCACGGTCAGACCAAGGTCGCCCATCCAGGCGGTTACGAGGTCGCGACCAGCACGGTCCTCATCGGTGAGTGCCAAGCGTGCGGATCCGGGTTCGCCGTTAACACCGCGGATGGGGCCGATTTCGCCTAGATCGCTGATTCGTTGCAGGAGCCGGGGGCCGTTTACACGCAGCCCAGCAAGTGGTTCGGGCAGCACAAAACGATCGTCGAAGGACACTGACCCATGATTGACGCTTTCTTTACGTTTTGTCAAGGAATGCGGTGAAGGTTCACGGACCCGAAACAAGGATTCGGGTGTTGTAACCCAAGTTCGCCGCCATGGGGCTGCCCTGTCGCGCTCGAGTTCCATGCTGCGAAATCGATCCACCGATTTGATTCTCGGAAGAAACTTGAAGGCTTTCGACCCACACGAGGGCCCCGCCCGGGCCTCAGTTCACTGCACTAAGGTTCGTGCAGTGGAACACCCTTTTCTCACGGCGATGGCTCCCGTAGCCGAGGCACTTGGTGCGCGCATTGTGTTGCCTGAGGAAGTGACCACGCTCGATATAGAGCTTCGCTGGGAAGGCCAACTGGTTGGGGCACTTCGGTTACCCAAGCTGCAAGGTGCTTTGGATCGGTTGATTGATCAGGTTGAAAAAGAACTTGGTGGATCGCTGGAAAATTTGAGCCGTGAAGACAAGCAGCGTGCGGTCAAGCTGCTCGATGATCGCGGTGCATTTGAACTGCGACGCTCCGTTGAAGATGTTGCTGACACTTTTGGCGTTAGCCGCATCACGATTTACAACTACCTCAACGCCACCCGTCGCTAAGCGCAGAGCGTTTATCCCTCGTCGGTCACGGCTCGCGCGCTGGTGTACGCGCATGTGCGCTTGCGGACCTGGATGCTTAAGGAATG
>JAYSVF010000067.1:0-12147 GCA_043718695.1 Acidimicrobiia bacterium
GCGTTGCGATTAAACCACGGATCGGCCAACAACCAAGCAAACAGCAACGCAAAACCGCCTGCTCGCCCCTGTCGGTCATTTTGCAGTGCCGCCTCAAACCGTTCCAATCCTTCTCTGTTCACAACCTCGGTTGCAGTACTGCGAGCCTCGGAAGAGTTGGGCAACGGAGCATCAACCGGATCAGAAACCAAACTCAAAGCCGGTGACGAAACTGAATTCGGATCACCAAAAATGGAAGCAACAACGTCGTGCACAACGGCAACTACGTTCACTGCGGATGCGCGGCGCCCAGTCTCGTTGGCTCCCGAATCGATCAGAAAATCAGATGGGACGTCTAACAGCCTCCTCAACAACGCATCGAGCGAAGGTCCCTCAGGCATGGTGATGATGGCCTTCTTCTCAGCGCTCATCGGCGACTCCCAGCAATCGGTTCGGCGGCTGGCTTTGCTTGGTAGCGCTCCTTGGCGAACGATCGAGCAAACCCAAGAAGCTCCTCAAGAGTTTGGACGGCGTAAACCCGCCACCCCTCAACGTCGCGCAGGTTTCGAATCGTGGCGAGCGATGAGTTTTCGTAAGGAATTCCTGCAACCGTTGCCGCATCACGGGTTTGTGGCTGCTCGTCAAGCGCGGCGTACAACTGCAGGACCATCGTTCCTCCACCACCCGCTCGTTTCATGGCTTGGCGAGCACTCCAACCGTCGTCGTTGCGCGTATCGTTCTCGGCCACCATGGTATCGATACCATCATCGGAAATCTGCAGCAGATGCACATTGCGGCGCAACACACGAGCCGGGTCATAGGTGCTGCGAAGGACACCGAGAGGAAACTGCGTCGATCCGCCAAAGTATCCAATAAGCACACGTAGTATTCGATTTGGATCGCGAATAAAGCCGTCGGTGGTGAGCACCTGCCCAGGCCCACTCCACAGTGTGGCCTGCACCGCAGAACCCGCACGCAACGCAGAGAGACACACGATTGCCCCAGCTAACGCCGGATACGACAACGTGATGGTGGGATCAGGCATCGATCCGGAACTGTCCACATAGATATCAAGATCGACGGGTTGCTCGGCCAGATCAGGCCCCTCAGAGTTACCCCAAACCCGTTGCACCGTCGTAAGCCCAGGAAAGACTGTTGGGCTCACCATGACCGATTGAAACCAATCCAAATCATCGAGCGGATCGCCAAGAGCCCATGGTTCCAAACCCTCAGGTAACGGATCAGAAATTGGTGGTGCAAGCCGACGGGGGAACGGCACGAGATGCGGCAATGCAAGCTCTCGGTAATACATGGCCGCGGCATCGAGGTCGCTGAGTTCCATCCCGGCATCGCGAAGAATTTGCGCATACTCATACGGCGGACGACATTGTCCGAGTCCTTGCGCGCCCTTCGCTTCCATCTCTCCAGCAAGCCGGGGCAAAGGCGCTTGATCGCCAACGATTCGCGGATCCTTTGACGGATGCAGTGATCCGTTTACCTCACCATCATCGAGCCCTGCCAAACCAGTCGGAGTCGAACCTGCACCCGCCCCAATCGTGTCGCCATGGCGATCCGTGTCCTTCAGCGCATCGTTATCCTCGGCGAGATAGGGCAACACCAGCGCTGCAAACCGGCCAGCTCCATCGATCCAATCAGCACCATACGCACGGATGACACGAGCCCCCAGCCAAGCGTCGCCTTCGAGACGATCATCAGTTGCGCCACTACCGAGTTCGTGGGGTTCCAGATCCCATAGTTCCTCCATGATACGGAGATACAACGTCCACAGACGACTTGGCACGCTGTCAGTATCAATAAGCGCACGGAACACTTGATCCATTCGCAAACCCGCACTGCGCTGCAAGCGGTCGTTGACCAAAAGGTCGGTGTACAGATTGGCGATCATGGGAACGTGTTGTTCCAGTGTTGGTAAACCACGGCGGATGCGGGCCAGACAACGAAGGTGATCAGTCATCGTTCCCGGGGCAAGCATGTGATGGCCGATTTCGTGGGCCAACACCTCAGTTGCATACGCTTCGATGTGGTACTTCCGAACCTGTTCTAGATCAATAACGATGCGTTGATTGTCGAGACGAATCGCCGCGAAGCTGCCTAGCAAGCCAGCCTTTTGCGATTCCACCGTGGAGAGACACAGCTTTGGTGCACCCAGTTTCAAATAGGGGCTCCAACAGGCCGTTGCCGATGGCCATGCCTTCTCCCATATCCCGAGAAGCTCCTGATCGGCAAACGTTTGAGGTTCCTGTTTCGTGCTCATTGGTTGCTACCTGATCGCAGTTCGCTCTGCAGCTCATCGTGCTGTTGATCGTCAGAAGTATCACCGATGCCAAGAAGCCAAACTGCGTGGGAGTTCTTGGTGGTGATCGCCAAAATGTTTCCCTGTTGCACGGCGGAGGTAACCGGTGCGGCGGCGCCAAGTTCCACCGCTTGCGAGGGCAGGAAGACGAAATCACCAAGAATCAGCACTGGCTCCTCGCAGGTGACTCCCGCCGGCTCGCCGAAGTCTTGGGTGCGATGCAGTGTTGCGCCAAAGAGATCAGCACAGATCACCCATGCGTCGCCTCCGCTGCGTGCAATCAAGTCACCGTCGCGAGTGGCCAAGGTTGGCGGTTCCAAAAACACACCACCAAACCCTCTGAACGCACCGACTTTGGCCAGTAAACCCGTGGCTTCAATGCGCGAGCCGGGCCAGCGTGATGCATTGAGTGGATCGCGCCACTCAGCCCAGGATTGGGAGGTCGGGATTTGCAATGCCGCTTCGACCAATTCCGTTGGCAGCTGATCCGCAGCAGCGAGCGCGCCGGTGCGATAGTGGGCCAAACCGCTGCGCCACGCAAGTACTTTGCCGAGCAAACGAAGTTGCGCAAGATCAGCGGCTTTGGGGCCGAGCACCGTGAGTAACCGTAACCATTGCTGAGGACGAGAAGCCCTATGCGCGCTGAATTGTGCCGTGGCGTGCGACAACTCAGCAATGACGGTGAGTGGATCATTCGAAAGGTGCATAGTCAGGGCAGGGAACGTGTTGCGCCAAAGTTCGGTAATCCAAGGTTCCGCCGCATTCACTCCGAGCAACCGCAATCCCGTGGCCTTTGCTCCAACCTCAACGGCGATGTCGCAAATCGATTCCAACTGATCGGAGCCAACCGAAGGGAGAATACTCAGCGCATCAATCAGCGGTGAAAGATCATGTACAAAGAACGACGCTGCATCAGTGGAGCTGAGATGTGGAAAACGGCTACGGGCTTCGGACCATCGAAAGTTGTATGCGTGCCTACGTTCTCGAAGGATGCACTCTAACGCAGGGCTAACCGACCGAGAACCCTCGGCCGCGATCGCCGACGTTGCTGGTGGTGATTCATTCTGCGCAAGCTCGACATCGGCACTCATTGGGTTTCAAGCCACCGCAGATAGTTGGTGTACCGCTGATGGAGGTACTTCAAATCAAGTAAATCATCGTAGATATGCCCGTACAGTTTTCGGCCGCGGCTCCACTCATTGATGAGTGCTTCAATAGTCACCAACCGCTTGCGCACCTCTGATTCGCTTACGCCATCAAGGCCAAGTTCAAACTGGTTCTGCAAGACCAGCACGGGATCAACGCGATCAAGATCGAGACGGTCGAATTCTCGGCAGCTCGATGCAAACAACGCACGCAGCCAACCAATCGGATCGGTGCGCAGCGGCGCGTTTTGGTTGGCATCGAAGAACGGTGCATCCGTGTCGGCCACCAGTTTGTCGCGCAACACAAACGGCAACACCTGCCCTACATCGTCGAGCGTGACCTCATCGCTTCCCCGGAACCAAGCCATGGCTTTCGCGTACAGCAGCAGCGTCATGAGGTTTCGCACCGAGAGGCCGTTGCGGGTTTGGCAACCCAAATCCGCAGTGCGATCCCGGCCAGTATCGAGCGGCGTTGTGGTGGCAGAATCACCGCCAGCTAAACGAAGCGTGTCCTTGGTTCGATACTCAAACGCCACCGCCGCCGACTCAGAAAACTCGAACTGACTGGTAAAGAATTCAATCCGCCGACGAACCGCAGCAGGCACAGCGACGGCACGAATTTGCGCACCCATGTCATCAATCTGGGCCTCGTTGAAAATGATCTCCGGCGGCAACGTATCTTCAGGGCGAAGCCCGGATTCCACACGTTCCAGCAACGTACTGAGAAAACGCGAGTTGAAGGACATTGCCTGCACCGTTACATCAACACGATCACGCAGCGCCTCGATCACCGCATAAGTTCCACCGCCCTTGTCATCATTGGCCGTGAGATACCAGGCAGATTCCGGACATTCGTAAATCTGATCGAGAACCTCGGCATAGTTGTCACCCATCACCGTCAGCAGGGCACTTTGGGTGCGGGTGGGGATGCGGTTGTATTCGTCGATCACCTTGATCCGCATGCCCAACCACGAACGCCAGGCAATGCGAATATCGGTCATGCTCTGTGCACTTACGAGATCGGCAGGAAGAGGGTTGCCCAACAGATCGGCAATGGTCATCTGCGGGTGTCCGTGCTGCATGCCGCGGCGAATTTCTCGGGCCGGGTACCCGGCTAGAACACCCATGAGTAGGGCACTAGCGGTTTTGCCTCGCCCAGGGCCACCGATAAAGAGACACTTCGTGCGGGTGGCAAACGTCAGGAGAGGAAGCAGCACGAAACTTGAATAGCTCTGCCCTGAGGGGAGTGTTAAGCGCGCTTTTGAATCACCCAATTGAAACTCTGCGGATGGACCATCGTGAAATTCGATGTCGTAGTGCGGCGAGATGATGGCCGTATTGACTATCCAGAAATACGCCTGGCGCAGCTTCTCATCGAGTGCAAACTCGCCCGAATCTTCCGACGTTTCAAGCAATGGACCTCGATACAAATCTTCGACATCAAAGGCTTTCCTTTTCCCCAACCCTCCCGAAACTTGGTCATTGGCCGAACCAGGCGAACCCCCAGAACTACCCGAACTACCCGAACTACCCGAATCGGCAGGATTGCCAGAATGGGCGGAACGAGCCGTGTGCGAGTGAACGCCTGGGTTCGTAGGTGCCTTGGACAAACGACGAAACGGATTTTCCATAACTTGCTAAACCGCCTGATGCACGCTGACGGCATAATCGGATGTTGAACTCCACGGATCTTCATCCCACGTTGCCCAGCGTTCACACAACACAAACCCTGCCCCAAGCATCCAGTTATCGAGTTGTTCAACCGCAACACTTCTACCATCCGTCCGCGCCAACTGCATGCCTTGCACGACCAGACCGCCCTCGGGTACGTGAGCCCGAAGGGAGGGAGCCACCAACGCGCGATCCACCGGATTAACAAAGAGAATCACGTTGCCGGAAAGCACAATCACATCAAACGTTCGACCAAGGGCCAACCGAGCGAGATCATCCTTCGTCCACTTCAGGTGCGGAGCCTTCGCCGCGGCCTCACCGAGCATGTCGGCATCAACGTCGGTCCCCTCGACCTGGTAACCGCGACGATCCAACTCAACAGCTACTCGACCGGTACCACAACCGGCATCAAGGAAACCTATGCCCGCCCCTTCAGAAGATTTCGCGTCGTGCGCCAAACCTCTGCGAACCAACAGGCGTTCGACAAAAGCCACCTCGCCGTGAGGGTCTTTGCCCGCGGCAGCCATCGCCGTCCAAGCTTTGTCATACGTAACAGGATCCCAGGTAGCCATCCTTCGACCGTAGTTGCCGAAGGGTAGAAGCTCGAACTCTTTCCCAGACCGGAAAAGAGCCATCCTGACAAATATCGAGCCGATCGTTCCTGAGCGACGTGGAGTCGAATGCAGACCCAGTTCCGGAATACCTTTGCAGTATGGAACTTTTCGATGTCATGCGCACCAATCCGGCCTGTCGTTCATTTACTGATGAACCTGTCAACAAGGAAGTGCTGCAACGAATTCTTGAAGCGGCACGATTTGCTCCGAGCGGTGGAAACACTCAGCCTTGGAAAGTCATTCAGGTGCAAGACCCAACCAAACGGTTGGCGTTGCAGGACCTTGCCGCCGAAGTTTGGAACGAATACGTCACAATTCGTGATGCCGGGTTTCGTCCGTTTTCCGTGGCCGAGGATGGTAAGTCGAAGGGCTACCCAACCGATCTTCAAATTCCCTCCGAGAAGCGAACCGATGGGGTGATTGGGGCAATAGTTACGGCGCCGGTGTTCCTGGTGGTCGCCGTTGAGCTTCCGAAGTTGGCCATGATGGACATTGATTTGGATCGCAAAACCTTTATTGCTGGCGCAACCATTTATCCGTTTTGTCAAAACATTTTGCTGGGCGCACGAAATGAAGGACTCGGTTCGGTCCTCGCCACCTTCCTCGGTCGCAAGGAACCCGAAACCAAAGCAATTCTGAACATCCCGCAGCCCTACGGGGTGGCAGCCATGATTGCCATAGGACACCCAACACAATCGATCACCAAACTGAAACGCAACCCGGTCGAATCGTTCACCTCGATGGACACCTTCGACGGAGCGCCGTTCACGATTTAGCGTTGGCGAGCCAACGGTGACGAAGAACTGAGCGCCGCTACGCTCGTTACCTCAGTTCAGCGGCCATGATGGTTGGATGGTTTTGGCATCTTCGACCCCAACTGAGCAGCACTTCGATTTAGTGATTTTTGGGACGGGTTCGGCAAACTCGATTCTGGGTCCTGAATTCGATTCGTGGAAGGTGGCGATTATTGAGGAATGGGTTTTTGGTGGCACCTGCCTGAACCGTGGTTGCATTCCCACCAAAATGCTCGTTCACGCTGCCGACGTGGCTGAATCGGTTCGCCATGCTTCGCATCTCGGGATCGATGCTCACGTTGAGAATGTTCGTTGGCGCGATATTCGTGATCGGGTGTTCGATCGAATTGATCCCATTGCTGCGGGTGGTGAGGATTACCGCACGAATCGTTGCCCCAACGTGACCGTATTCAAGGGTCGGGGCACCTTTGTTGGTCCCAAACAGATTCAAGTCAACGGTGTGCTGGTATCGGGCGAACAAATCGTGGTTGCCGTAGGCGCACGGCCGTTCATTCCCGAGATCCCCGGCTTGGCGCAGGTTCCGTTCTATACCTCCGATGACATTATGCGTGTCGAGGATTTACCGAAGCGGCTGTTGGTGATCGGCGGCGGATTCATTGCCAATGAGTTGGCCTACGTGTTCAGCGCCTTTGGTTCCCACATCACGTTGATCCACCGCGGTAAAGCCCTTCTCACTGCTGAGGATGACGACGTGTCCGCCGCGTTTACCTCCGCCGTGAGCAATCGAGCCAATACCGATCTGCGCCTTGGGGTGCATGCCAAATCCGTCGATCAAACCGTCGATGGGGTCTATGTGTTGACCCTTTCTGATGGTTCGGTTGTCGAGGGTGATGCCCTGCTGTTGGCGACGGGTCGTATACCCAACACCGACACCATCAATGCCGCTGCTTCGGGTCTCGCCGTGCATCCTGATGGTCGTCTCGTGGTCGATGCCGAGGGGCGGACGGGCGTCGCTGGAGTGTGGGCGTTGGGTGATGTTTCGTCCCCACACATGTTGAAGCATGTGGCTAACCATGAGGCCCGAATCGTGCAGCACAACTTGTTGCACCCCGAGACGATGCGCCAAATCAATCATTCTTTTGTACCTGCCGCGGTGTTTACCCGCCCTCAGATTGCTTCCGTTGGTCTGACCGAGCGTGCGGCCCGAGCGGCGGGAATTGATGTTGTGATCAAAACCCAGGCTTACGGTGATGTTGCTTATGGCTGGGCCATGGAGGACACCACGAGTTTTTGCAAGCTGATTGCCGACCGAAGCACCCGCAAATTGGTGGGGGCTCACATCATTGGCCCGCAGTCATCGACGTTGATTCAGCAGCTCATTCAGGGTATGGCTACCGGACAAACGGTCGACGAAATGGCTCGCGGGCAGTACTACATTCACCCAGCGCTGCCCGAGTTAATCGAAAACGCCCTGCTCGGCTTGGAGTTCTAGGGTCAAGCTGGGCCGAAGGGTTCGGGTTCGGAGAACCGTCGATAACTCCGGTTTCGAACCTCGATCCGGGTGCTAGTGTTTCTTCCGCTGTACGGACCTGTGGTGCAGCTAGGAGTGCACGCCGGCCTGTCAAGCCGGAGGTCGCGGGTTCAAATCCCGTCAGGTCCGCAATGTGGATGTCCCACCCGAAAGGGTGGGTCGCTCACAAGTAATTCTGGTCAGATAGCTCAGTCGGTAGAGCGCACGCCTGAAAAGCGTGAGGTCGTCGGATCGATCCCGACTCTGACCACCAGTATTCAAAGTAGGAACCACGGGCCGAATCGGCCCGTTTTTCTTTTTCGGAACGTGAATCTGCCGGGTGCCCACGATTCTGTTCTAACAATCGTTCGGGTAACTTTCCAGCGGGCTTCGAGTGTCGACGCAGGCCCAAAAAGTTGGGCTACCGCTTGCGGCTGAACAGGCACCACTGATCGTGGAACTCACCCATAAAACCGCCGCGTGATTGGTAGATGTGGAAATCCTTGGTCAGCATGTTGAGGATCTCGCCCTCGGTTAACACCGTGCGATGTGAATTGTCAGACAGACCATTGGGTGGGTTTCTAAACCACGACGAGAACAACCGGCCACCAGGTTTTAGTACCCGAACGATTTCAGCGATATGGCGAGTACTGATTTCGACAGTGGCCAAATGCGTAAACACCGAGCCTGTTAAGACGCAGTCGAAGCTGGCATCGGGAAACGGAAGCACCACATGCTGAGCGGATTGACTCCCTTGTGGGTTGTAATACTCGTTGAAGACATCGAGGAAGACGAACTGTGAGCCTTCGATACGCGGAGCGAGTTCTCGGTTGCAAAAATCGATGCTCTCCTGCACCGGATCCAAACCTGAATAGCTCTTCAAACCTTGATCAAGCAACCCAATAAGTTGACGGCCATTCCCACATCCAAGGTCAAGAACATCAGCCCCTGCTGCGGTGATACCGGCGTCGAGAAACTCTTTGCCTTCTTCGATGCTTGCTTCCAACGATTGCTTGGCAGGGGGAGCATGTCCGTGGGTGATCCGACTAAAGACCTCTTCCCAGTTGGCGTCGGTCGTTTGCTGTACAGGCACACTGCACGGTACCAGTCTGCTGTGTTCGTGGCTCGTCAAAACCAGCGCCAAACGAGCCACCCAACAACCGAATCGCCACCCAATCACCCACAGTCCAACAGCTTGATTCATTCGGATAGTGGACCGCGAAAGCTCGTCGGGCTTATTCGGCACCGATCACCTAGCGAGTTGGTTTGCGTCCGGTGACGAGGAAATCTTGGTAGCCAAACAGGTGATGGTTGAGTCGCAGAATCTCCGCCGGATCAGCATCGGCCGCAAAGAGCGAAGCGGGAAGCTGCGAACCTGGCGGAGGTGGACTCCGAACCACATGGGTGACGTCGGTGAAGCCGGCATGCTCAAAAACGAAACGAAGGTACAGCGGATGGATTGGTTGGGTGTGCGTTGGGTCAAGGTAGAGCGCATTCACGAAGGTAAACAGCGTGAGAGGGTTTACGGTCTCGATGGCTAAAACCCCACCGGGTTCGAGCGCGCCAAAGGCATGGGTGATGGTGTCAACTCGTTGTTGGACAGACAAATGCTCGATCACCTGGATCACCGCCACGCCCCCCAACGAATTGGGTTCACACGCCGCGAGATGGGCAACCCCGTCGCCAAATCGCCCATCGAGTCCTGCGGCAAGGCACACATCGACCGACACCTGATCCGGCTCGATTCCATAAGCCTTCAAGCCGGCGTCACGTAGGGCTTCGAGCATTTCTCCGTTCCCGCAACCCACATCGACAATCGGCCCCTGAACGCCCGCGAAAACCGGGACGATGCCGCGCATATTGGTGACCACTTCGGCTCGTGAGCCACGGAACCGTTCCGTGAATTCAGTCGACGTGTACGGGGGATCAAACTGTGTCGCCTTTTGGAGTTCGGCTACTTTGGCGCGAAGTTCCGCAACTTCTGAAGACAGCTGCTTGATCTCTTTTGTGAGCGCAATTGGCGATTTGGCGTTCCCTGCTGCGACCAACTTTCGGAGCTTGCCCATCACGGAATCTCCGCTCGAAGACGGGCCGAGCTGATCAAAGGACATAGCTCTACGCTACGTTGCTGGCAACCACACCTCTGGACACAACGCGCTGGACACAACGCGCTTTACAGAGTCTTTGGACAGAGTCTTTGGACAGAACCTCGGTAGAGCGTCGTTCAGAACGGCGGAACAACCTCTCCACGGAACGAGCGACAGAACGTCAGTGGCAGACCTAAGCCCAACCCAACTCCAGACGACAGCCGTCTACTGATCGAACTGTTCGAGACGCAAAATGCCCGCGGTTCGGGCGATGCGCCAACCTTCGACCAAATCCGAGCGGGGAATTACTCCCTGGGCAACCAACAGGGCTCGGTCAACGGTGGCCAGTCCCATGGGATGCCCATCGCCCACACCCGCTTCCACCATCCAACGATTCAAGGCACGACGGGCCAGGGCAATCGGTGCCTGATTGACTTCCCGAGCGGAAGTGGGATCGATTGCGGCGGCGAGACTATCGAGCAGCACAACGTCATCGCTGGTAACGGTGGCCATGCGGGCGAGGAGCGGGGTCACATCGCGTTTGGCGATCGAATCAAGCAGTGGGAGCAACTCGTGGCGAATGCGTACTCGTCGGTAGCGGGGATCGCCGTTCATGGGATCCTCGACCACCGACACACCAGCATCACGACATAGCGCCGTTGTTTGCGCCCGACGTAGTCCCAAGATTGGCCGGGCCACCGAATCGTTGCGAAGCATGGGCGCTAACCCGTCGACACCCGTTCCTCGCAGCAGATTGGCCAGCACGGTTTCCACCAAATCATCCGCGGTATGGCCAATCATGACCCCTTTGGGCAGCTCGCCGTACCGGGCTTCACGAGCTCGAGCTTCAAGGTTTGGACCGTCGGGAACCACAACGGTTCTAAGCACGAATTTCACGCCGAGATCTGAAGCCAACCGCCCAACAGCTGAACCCTCTGCAGCCGATTCGGGGCGAATGCCATGATCCACGTACCAGGCAGTGACATCACATCCTGCCTCGACGGCCAGCAGCATCATGGCCACCGAATCCACGCCTCCCGATACCCCCAGGTGAACTTGAGTACCAGCAGATGGAAACGTACACAACGCCAAGAACTTCGCCCTGTTGAGCGGCTTCGGTGCTGGAGCAGATGACGTTGCAGGCCCCGTCACCGTCGACTCCGATGCTGGGTGGCCGCCGCTTGTTCGCAGAAGATTTCAGGCCGCGATTTCGTGGTCATGCCGAAATGGTGCTGTGCATTGAGGGAGAACACTTGCGTAACAACGTGCCGTTCACTGCTCGGATCTGCAATTTCGCTCTTTCGGGAAAAATCCCGTGAGGAAGAGGCTTCCAGATCTGCGTTGTTAGCGGCGGTGACCCTTGTTCAAAAGCACCTTGACGTAGTAGCCAATTGCGGTGGCGATGATGCCGAGCACGCCAGAACCTACGAGGAGAACGGCGAGCCAGAAGAACCAAGGCTGGTTGAGGGCGAGAAGCATGGCTACAGACTATCCGGCACGCGGGCTAAAGCCATACTGCACGGAAATTCTGGGTCATTTTGGGCAGCCAAAATGGAACGGCCCCGCGCCATCCCGCAACATGGTGCCCGAAGGTTGGCAATACCCTCGGGCGCCCAGTGTTCGCCTGGTTGGTTAGGCGATCTTCTTCCCGCGGGTACGGGGAACGATCATTGGCTCATGGGTTGAGCAAAATTTTCCATTGTTGTAAATGGATAACCGGGTTGCGCAATCCGGCTCACGGCACGTTCGACCGGGGGTGAACTTGCGTGACGGACGATCGGAACCCGAGAGGGGTTTGGCTCCTACTGCATGCTCTGTCATACATAATTTGAACGCTTGCTCAAGGCTGCGTATTCCCGATTGCGGAGGTTTTTCTCCAAATCCAACTAAATCTTGCTAAACCATGCAGATTCGGCAAGCAGGAACGCTCCAACCGAAAACATGGGGGCTTATTCCTGGCAAATCGCGTTGCGGATCCGCTCCGCTAGCGAATCGGGAACCCGAGAAACGCACCGAGTTGCAATCACAATCCGTAATTCCGCCTCAAAATCAAACGCCGAAAAGCACGAAGG
>JAYSVF010000068.1:0-30420 GCA_043718695.1 Acidimicrobiia bacterium
CCAACGTCTGAAGAACACCATCGTGAAGGGTGCGGGCCACATCGTTGCGCGCATTTTGTGCGGCCACCTCGTTTTCCACCACGTGTAACCTTCGGGTTATGGCACCCCACACAATCGCCGCCACCGCATAAAACACCATGGTCGAGGCAATCGAAACCAAATGGTCACCACCCAAAGAGGGATCGGTTCTGCGCATGGCCCAATCGACAGCATCGTTGGCAATCCCGCCAATCAAGCGGCCGGAAGCCACGAATATCGCCAAGCCCGCACCCCACCACGGACCAATCGCAGTGGCTGCTGCCAACACGGCCATGAGCGGCCAGTTTCCCGCCAGGTTTTGCCCCTTCGAAAAGGAGTGGCCCACCTGGTAAACCGCACCATCGGCCACCAACAAACCCCAAGCCAACACCACTTCGCTGACCACAACCACCGCACGGTTCAACATTGCCGGTGCGGTCTTTAACCAAGTCGTACACAGTGCCGCCCAACTAAAAGAAAGCGCAAGAAACGCAGCCGCCCACACCGGATGATCCAAATCCCGGCGCTGCACGATCGTGGTGAGCGCCGCCCAACCCCACACTGCCCAGCGCGCCGCACCAATACCTTGAAACAACGCGCGATCACTCGGGGTTGGATCTCGACGGATTGGAGTTTGGTACGTGCCTCGCAACGATTTCACTTCCACCGACTGTATCGGCGAGGGTTGTCCAAAGGGAGCATCGTTGGTGATTCAGGCAAACTGGCCAGCGTTGTGACGGTTTGTAACTCCCTGAAAGCCAGACCGTCACAACACCTTTTGGTCGCCGAGTACTGGTTGCACCATCCTCTGTTACCAAACGCACCTACTGCTGATTCGCTGCGCTGATGTGCGTGGTTCGCCAATGCAACAAAACGTTGTAAGACTTGCAGCGTGCTTCCACCTAAAGATGGTGTACCGAGCGAGGTGGCTTCGGCTGCTCGCATTTGGCCTGTGGCTGGGGTTACTCGGCCACCAACGCCCGTTGGCCCATCGCAGTGGGATTTCCCTGATGCGCGGACGAAAACCAAACGCAACGGGCTTTTAGCTACAGGTGCCGATCTTGCTCCGGAGACATTGGTGCATGCCTATCGAAACGGCGTGTTTCCGTGGCCTCACGACAATGCACCTTTACCCTGGTTCTCACCAAACCCTCGCGGGGTCTTGCCGCTCGATCGTTTCTATCGATCGAAGTCACTAAGGCAACGTCTACAACGATGCGGTTTCACGTCAACTATTGATGCGGATTTTCCAGGGGTGATGGAACGTTGCTCAGTTCGCCTCGATGGTGAATCCACCTGGATTACTGATGCTATGCGCGCAGCATATTTGCGGTTACACGAATTAGGTTGGGCACATAGCGTCGAGATTTGGGATGGCGAGGAGTTGGTCGGCGGTTGTTACGGCATTCTGCTCGGAGCAGTGTTCACCGGTGAATCCATGTTTCATCGTGCGACTGATGGTTCCAAAATTGCGTTGTTTGAATTGTGTGCGCGCTTACATGAAGGTGGCGGTGCATTGGTTGACGTACAAATGGTCACCGATCACCTTGGCTCGCTAGGCGCCCTGAGCTTGCACCGCAATCTGTTTCTCGAACTCCTCGAAGAACTCCGTGACGATGACGTTCGCCTCCGCACCGATCGACTCCCCGTATCCCGCCTAGCCGACCACCAAATCATCGTCACCGACTAGCAAGCTACGGCCAATCAGGCCGACATCGGCCTTGCTATTCCTACTTGCACCTTCACCTCCCCAAGTGAACGATTTCGTTGTGGCCCACTTACCAAGGCACTAAGCGAGCAGTCCTTCGTAAATTGCACGCACACTCAAAACCATTTCCGGACAGGTGAGATGAAGCGAGTCTTCAGGCCCCAGCACTTCGGTTGACCATCCCAGATCCGTGCGACGACGATGCTCGAGGGTGCGTTCCGTTTGAGAGACCAATACGTAATGGTCAAGGCTCGGGATTGAAGCGTAGGCAATCCACTTCTCCCGCTTGTCTTGATCCTGCGTTGATTTCGAAAGCACCTCGACAATCAAGCATGGGTGGGTCTCAAAATACGGGTCGGCTTGCTCTTCACAAACAACCATCACATCGGGGTAGTACGCGGCGAAATCCGTAACTACTTTGGTATCGGCGATGTAAGTGCGGCATCCCTCGGGCTCGGCCACGGCGCTTAGCTGACTAGCGATACGAAATGAGAGCCGGTTATGGAGCAACGTTCCGCCAGTCGTGGCAAACATCTGCCCGCCCACCCACTCGTGACGTTGCGTCCCCTCGCATTCGATGGCTAGGTATTCACCTCGGCTGATGAACTGTTCCGCAGCATTGGTCATACCCAGAGGTTACTGGACCTTGGCCCGGCTCGACAGGAAGGAAACGCCGGCCGAAATCTTCAACAACTCCAACCAGGCTCTTCCACGTGGGAAACTGACGGGGATGGCAACTGTGGTGTTTACCGATGGCGCGTGTTCTGGCAATCCTGGCCCGGGCGGGTGGGGTTGGTCGATTGTTGGCGGTACTTCAGCCAACGGGGCAGAACGCAAGTCAACGAATCAGCGCATGGAACTGTGGGCCGTTCTCGATGCGCTCACCACAATTGTGCCCCTCGAAGATGGAACCATCGAAGTTGTGAGCGATTCCACCTATGTGGTGAATTGCTTCAACAATCGGTGGTGGCCCGGCTGGGAAGCAAAAGGTTGGAAGAATTCGCAAAAGCAACCGGTGGCCAATCAGGACTTGTGGAAACCCCTCGTTGCCCTCTACAAACGCAACCGTGAACGCATCAGCTTTCGTTGGGTGAAGGGCCACAGCGGCAACCCCATGAATGACAAGGTCGATGCCCTCGCCGTCGCCGCCGCACAGGGTCAAACGGAGCGTACCGAGTTTTCACTTGACGGGACGGCGACGGTTACCGGCGGCTCTGCTCTCGAAACCAATTCAGGCACACAACAGGGCGAAGTTCACGATGCTGCAACCGATCGGTCAGAGCCGATCGATGGCAACACCTCGAACTCCGCCACAACAAAACCACGAGCTGCGAAATCGGTCGCGAAACGCAAGGCCCCCGTCGCCCCGAAAGTTGTTTTGGAGAACGAGCCCGTCGCCCGCAAGGCTCTCGGCGATGCCCGCGCTGCTTTGAGCCACGCTCCCAACACCGAACTCCGCCTTTTCTAGGAACGCGTCAAAGCTTAACGAGCATTTGTTGGCGTCCACGGAGGACGAAGGTTGGCCGGAGTAGCGGTTCTTCTACAAGGCTGATGTTAGGGAATCTGAGAAGCAGTTCTGCTACAGCAATTTCACCTTCCGTTCTGGCCAACATCGCCCCTAAGCAGTGGTGGATCCCTGCGCCGAAAGCAAGATGCCCGGTGGTTCGTTCACGATTGACATCGAGCTGCTCAGGGTTTTCGAAAAACTCTGGATCGTGGTTCGCAGCACCCAACATGAGCACGACAATGTGACCTGGAGCAATGGTTTTTTCGCCGACTTCGATTGGCTGCATCGCAATTCGCGTTGTCATTTGGACGGGTGAGTCAAAGCGAAGCATTTCGTCAATGAATCGCCTTACCGTTGCAGCCGCCCCCGCTCCGTTTATTCCTTCAGCTTTTCTTGCCACTTCGCTCATTCCCGCTTTTGCCAATCCCGCTCCTTCACGAACAGCAGCGAGTTGTGATGGGCTTCGCAGCAATGCATGCAAAGCGTTGCCGATCAAACTCACGGTGGTTTCATGGCCAGCAACGAGTAGTAGCACGGCAAGACCGAGAAGTTCTCTTTCGCTCAGACGGTCACCATCGGCTTCAGAGAGAACCAACTGCGAAAGAAGATCGTCGCCAGGTTTGTTTCGTCGAACGACGATACGTGCACGTATCTCTTCAACAAATTCTGTTTGGGCAGTGTTTATTCGTTCGTTGAGTTCCGGTGATCGCAAGACCCCTGGATCGATGCTTTGGGCCAGCCACGTTGACCATTCTTGAACCCGACTCCGGCGATCTTCTTCGATGCCGAGCAGTTCGCAAATGATCGTTAGCGGTACCGGGTAGGCAAGTTCAGCAATGACATCGACTGTGTCTCCGGGCTTCCATCGGTCTAGGCATTGGCCGACAAGTTCCTCTACGCGACAACGCATGGATTCAACCCGCTTTGGAGTGAAAGCCAACTGCACCAATTTTCGCAAACGTCCGTGATCGGGGGGATCAAGATGGATGAGGGTAGGCAGCTCATCACCAGGGCCGGGCATGAAGGCATTGCGTTCATCAACCGAAACTTCACTGTTACGGAGCAAACGGTTGCAGTCCTCGTAGCCGAAGAGGAACCAAACTCCTGTTCCTGTATCGAGCACCTGTTGTTGTTCGCGGAATCGGGCGTACACCGGGTAGGGGTCACGGCGGGTTTCTTCGCTGGACAGCAGAGTGAAGATGTCCTGTTCGGCCGCGACTGTCGTTGCACTGAGCTGCTCGGCGTCGCCACGGTGAGCTTTCGTTGGGGGTTTTGTCGGTTGACTGTTCATGATTTCCTCGCAGACCTGTGGCGCACACTGTTCGAGCAGCTCGACACTTGGATACATTTATGTATCGAATACAGTGATGTATTCTTTGTGGCGTGTCAAGCCCAATTCGAGTTCGCCGCCCCAGCCGCGATGAAACCCGCAACCGACTGCTCGACGCTGCGGCCACGGTTTTCATCGATCGAGGAATTGGTGCCGCCTCAATCGAGGAAATCACCGATAGCGCCGGCTTCAGCCGCGGAGCGTTTTATTCGAACTTCGCTGACAAGGATGAACTCGTACTAGGGCTACTCGACCGAATGAGCAAAGAATCCGTCGCCGAGATCGAGCAACTCATGGAGGAGCATCAGGATCCCGATGATTACGTCCGCGCCACCCAAGCCATGCTGCGAACCCCCGGTCGCCGCAACGGCCATCACCACCCCGTGCTCTCAGCCGAGTTGATGCTCCATTCCCTTCGCAACCCCAAGGCACAACCCTTCCTAAAAGACCGGCTCGATCGCACGCAAGCCGCCATCAAGGAAGTAATCGAACGAAACGCCACCAGCCTCGGATTAGGCCCCGCTGACAACCGCTCCGCAATCGCTGCCATGATCAACGCAATGGACGACGGCTTTGGCTTTCACGCCATCATCGATCCAACTCGCGATCCAATCGAGGCTTTTAGTGCTGCACTCGAATTCATCGCCGAAGCCGCTGCGGCGATCGCGTTTACCGAAGCATCCGGTCACAGTCGAAAGCCCACAAACAAGCCGAGCTGACGGGGGGTACACGAGGGAAAACTCCGCCGAAGGTAAACCAGGAAAGCGTGCTGAAGCGGGAGCAGAATCGATAAACGTGGCGGTTGGTGACTTTCGTCGAGAACGAGGAGACTTCAAGACGATGAGTGAAAGCCTTTTTGTGTACGACGGTGACCACGTGGTTGCGACCGACCTTGCACGGGGTCCGTGGGATCAACGGTTCCTGCACGGTGGACCGGTAACGGCATTGCTTGCAGGCGCAGTCGAATCAGCGGAAACGGGTGGCACTGAGTTTCATGTGGCCCGTCTCACGGTTGAGCTTGAGCGCCCGGTTCCCGCTGCAGTACCGATGCGAATCGTGACCGAAGTGACGCGACCCGGCCGCAAAGTGCAACTCGTCGACACGCAACTCCTTGTCGATGGAACCGTTGTGGCCCGAGCCCGTGGAATGCGAATTCGTTCAGCCGACGTTTCGTTTTCAGATTCTCCGCTCACCGAATCCGAACCTCCTCCGGCCCCGAGATCTAGCGGCGTGCCGGGCAAGCCGACCAATTCAGCGACCTATCGGGCGTACCACAATGCTGCTTCGGAGATGGTCTTCGTGAAGGGCTCTTGGGATCAACATGGCCCGGTCGAAGTGTGGGTTCGGCTCCTGTTTCCCGTACTCCCCGGCCAAATCCCCAGCCCACTACAACGAGTTGGGGCTGCGGCTGATTTTGGGAACGGCGTATCGTCAATTCTGCCGTGGGAGTCCTACACGTTTATCAACCCGGATCTGACGATTCATACCCATCGTCCCCTCGTTGGTGATTGGGTCGCCCTTCGCACGAAAACGCACGTTTCGTCCAACGGTATTGGCTTTGCCGAGAGCGAGGTCTTCGACACCGACGGACGAATCGGTCGTTCGGTGCAAAGCCTGCTTCTCGATCGCCGCTAAGGCGGATCATTCCGACTACTCGACCACTCGGCCGATCGTTCAAACGAATGAGCGCTACTTCAACAAGTACTTACAAGCCTCGCTCTCGAGTAATCGCAAGACCTGGAATGCCGGCAAACGAACCTGCAAACGAGACGCAACAAACCTCAATTCGTGGGGCTAAACCGTCTCCAGTACCGCCTCTGGCGCTTGATCGGTTGTTTCAGGTCCCGGTTCCGTTGGGGTCAGGGGAGTACGTATCAAATAGTCAAAAGCCGATAACGCGGCCTTTGAGCCTTCACCTGAGGCGACGATGATCTGTTTAAACGGCACCGTTGTTGCATCACCCGCCGCATAGACACCCGGCAAGCTCGTGGCGCATTTCTGGTCGATGATGATTTCCCCGTAATTGGAAAGATCTAATGTCCCTCGCAAGAAATCGGTATTCGGGATGAGACCGATCTGGATGAATACGCCGGCCAGCGAGATTGTTTGTTCTTGATTGGTAACACGGTCCATAAACCGAAGTCCGGTGACGCGTTGGCCGTCACCCTCGATTTCTAGCGTTTGCGTATTCGTATGTACCATTACATTTTGCAAACTCAACAGTTTCTTGACTAAAACCGCATCAGCCTTAAGGCCCTCGGCGAATTCGATGAGGGTTACGTGGCCGACCAAACCTGCCAGGTCGATTGCCGCCTCCACACCCGAATTTCCGCCCCCAATAACGGCTACGGATTCCCCCTTATAAAGGGGCCCGTCACAGTGTGGGCAGTACGCCACACCTTTCAAACGGTACTCAGATTCGCCCGGCACATTAATGTCTTTCCAGCGTGCTCCGGTGGCCAAGACCACCGATCTGCTAGTCAATTTCGCACCGTTTTCGAGTGTGACTGTAGCCAACCCTCCGGGCCGGTCTTCGCCTCTCAGCGATGTGACGCGTTGGCCCGTCATTACGTCAACTTCATAAGCGCCCACATGAGCTTTCAACGCAGCAGCAAATTTGGGGCCAGTGGTTTCCTGCACCGAGATGAAGTTTTCGATGCCGAGCGTGTCGAGTGTTTGGCCACCGAAACGTTCGGCGACCAAGCCAGTGCGTATCCCTTTTCTGGCCGCATAAACTGCAGCTGCGGCGCCAGCGGGCCCACCGCCGATGACGAGCATGTCGAAGGGTTCCTTTGCTGCCAGTTTCGCTTCTTCGCCGGTGTTGCTGCCGAGTTTGGCCAAAATCTCGTCTAGCTCCATTCGTCCGGATCCGAAAAGCTCGCCGTTCAGAAACACACTGGGGACTCCCATAATGTTTCGTGCGTTTACCTCTGATGCGAACAAACCACCATCGACCGTGACCGAATGAATCGTGGGATTGACCACCGCCAAAAGGTTCAGTGCTTGAACGACATCAGGGCAGTTGTGACACGTTAAGGAAATGTAGCTTTCGAACACCATGTTGGATCCGTCTGGTGATCGCAGTTCCTTGATCCGCTCAATCGTCTCGGGTTCAATCTTTGGTGGGTGGCCCCCAACTTGCAAGAGGGCCAACACCAGTGACGTGAATTCGTGACCCATGGGAATTGCCGCAAACTCCACACCCATCGTCTGTCCGACCGGTGAAACCCGAAACGATGGGCGGCGTTCCCCGGTTCCGTCGAGGCGCAACGTAATCAGTGACGACAACGCTGTGATTTCTTCCAGAAGCTGTCGCATCTCGTCTGATGCGGGTCGATCATCGAGCGCGGCGATTAACTCGATGGGGCGGGTAACGCGCTCCAGGTATCCCCTGAGTTGATTGGTGAGGTTGCTGTCCAACATGGTGGCAATTCCGATCAGAAAGCGGGTTAGATCTTGCCGACCAAATCAAGGGACGGGGTGAGAGTAGCTGCGCCCTCTTTCCATTTCGCCGGGCAAACTTGGCCCGGGTTCGCTGCCACGTATTGGGCTGCCCTAATTTTCCGCAGCGTCTCCTGCACGTCGCGAGCGACGGCGTTGTCATGGATTTCGGCCGTCTTGATTACTCCGTCCGGGTTGATCACAAACGTTCCCCGGCGAGCCAACCCCTCCTCGTCGATATGCACATCAAAAGCACGAGTGAGTTGGTGCGTTGGATCACCCAACAATGGGAACCTGGCTTTGCCTACGGCAGGCGAGGTTTCGTGCCACACCTTGTGCGCGAAATGCGTATCGGTGGTGACAATGTAAACCTCGGTTTCGATCTTTTGAAACTCTGGATAATGCTCCGCAGCGTCCTCAACCTCTGTGGGGCAATTGAAGGTGAACGCAGCAGGCATAAAAATGAACACCGACCAGTGGCCCCTGAGGCTTTTCTCGGTAACTTCAACGAATTTGCCGTTGTGAAACGCCTGGGCTTTGAACGGCTGGATTTCAGTATTGATCAGAGACATTTTTGCTTCCTTGGTGTAGTTGCGGTAGCTGGTGAAGCCAAAAGCGAAGCTAGATGCGATCCCACTTTTTGCGTTAGGTGGTCGCCTGATGTCACAACGAGAACGCCTGCTTGGCTTTTGCTGATCGCCCGGTACTTGTCCCTTGCTTCCGATATTTGACCGTTCGTCTCTATGCTTCCTCCTCGTCTCTGTGCTTCCTCCTCGTCTCTGTGCTTCCGTGTTTATCTCAGAACGTGTCGTGACCCTTTTGGACGTGTCCAACCTTTTTTTGAGCGAACGCTTTGATCTTTCGCTTGGACGTGTGTAAGATAAAGGAATGTCCTTCACCGAGTTACCTTCATCGGCTACGCCAACATCCCCTGAGCTCACAAGCACAGAAGCATCGTCAACGAATCCCGTCCATCAGCCCAGCACCAGCCGAAGCAACCCCCCGATGGCCACGGCCGGCTTGCTTTCCATTGTTGACGCGACGTGGAACAACTTGTCTTGGCGCCAACATCGTGCGTGCGCCGACCTGGACACCAACATGTTTTTTCCGGTCGGGTCTACCAGCACTGCTCTGGAGCAAACCAACTTGGCTAAATCCATTTGCCAGAGCTGTCCAGTAAATAATCAATGCTTGGAGTTCGCCTTGCGCACCCTCCAGGACTACGGGGTTTGGGGCGGTCGCACCGAGGATGAACGTCGGGTCATTCGCCGTTCACGTCGTGCCGCCGCACGTCGCGCAGCCGTGGCCGCTAAAACTGCGGCTGCAACTTCAATGGCTGCCTGATGTTCTAAGTACACGGCAGCGGCGGCAGACTGAACTCCGCTTGCTGTCGACAAACCATTCGTTTTCAGACCGGCCCGAAGAGGAACAAGCAGCCACTGATTTACGTGCAACTTTGTGCTCGGTTTCGAGAAATCTAGGCTTCTTTCACAGGCTTTCAAACTGAAACTGCCCACCGCTTCGTGCGGTGGGCAGTTTCGAATACTTCAAACACCAAAGTGATCGTTAATGATCTGAAGCGTAATCCGGGTCTTCGTAGGCGCTCTTAATCCTTGCAATCTTGAAAATGGCGAGACCGAAAGCAGCTTTTGCAAACACGTCGGCAAACGAGTACCCAACATTTTTCAGCACGAAACCACCAGCGCCGCCAAAGAAGTCTCCGCCCAAAACAGGGAAGAGATAAGCAATTGGGTACACGCCCCACAGACCGAGAATCGAAAGTCGAAGCATCGACACGGTGTGCTTGACTTCATCTGGTTGGCGCTCAAGCGACCCACCAAGTTCTTTGAAGAGCACCCAAAGGATGTAAACAAACGGGATGGCAGAGAGTGCGCCCCAAACAACACGCGGGCCGTTCGAAGAAGCAACTTCGCCCGGGTATCCCAGGACAATCATCAACGTGGCAGCTGGCACCAGCTTGACGAGCAGGCTCTTCTGTATGGATTTCGCGAGGGCCAAGACCGCAATCGTTTCAACGAGAAGCAACGGGACAGTAAGCAACCAGTCGACATAGCGGTAGCCTTCGTTGAAGGCGATGTTCGACGCAACGTGATCAGCCTTGGGGCCCGCGCCTGCGGGAAACGCTTCCTTGAAGTTCTCAAAGATTCGTAGGTAGTGGTATGCCGCAATCGAACACACCATCGCTGAGGTGGTTACCGCAATTCGGTACTGCGGGCGAACCGAAGACCGAGAAACTAACAAGAACAACGCAGTGAAAGCCATAGCGGCGAACACGAGTGAAAACAGGTTGTAGATCAGGGAGTATTGAGAGGAGGTGAGGCTTGGTATATCGATCGTTGAGAACACGGCAACAACTTTCTGGGATGGCTAAACGTGGGATCTGACTCGTCAAACGGCGAGGCGCTTATATTGCCGGGGTTCAATTCGCTATCGATAGTTCAGGGTCGAAGATCTTCTTTCGCCGGCAGGTTCCAAAGTTCCCTCATAGCAAAAGTCCTTGCAAGATCCGCAGATTCCTACGCACGCTTCGAACTTGTCCTCCCCTGGAGATTCTGCTTTCGTGCCAACCTTTTTTAACGTAGGACCAACTTGTCCGCAAGACCGTAAAGACAGTTGACTCGCGGTTGGAAGCCCACAACAGATACCCTTGAAGCCATGCCTCAACCTGCGCCCTCTCCATCGGTTTCGTTGAACAAACGACCCTCGCTTTCTGTCGCCATAGGAGTGTTGCTCGCTAAACCGTTAGTAAAGATCAAGCTGCTTTTCATGTTGGCGAGCTTCATTTCACTTGTCTTGTCCGTAAGCCTGTACTTCAACGGGCATGAACAGCAGGGAATCTATGTAGGCATATGGGTTCCTTCGATCCTTTCACTCGGCTCGCTTCTTCTCGCCGGCGAGCGTGGCGAATGAGCCAGGCATCGTTGTTCGCCATAGGCGCCTTTGTTTTCGCCATCACCGCGTTCGCCACCCTTTTCTACGGATACGTTTTGTTTAGTCGCAGTTACGGTGCGGGCCTGCCAAGCGGCCAAGTGTTTCCAGGATTTCAAGGAACCCTACGCGAGGAAGGACGCTCACCCAGAACTCTAACGGCACCGCGGCCCAGTGACAACACGCCAACGCTCTAAACAAAGCTTGGTCCGATAGCCGCAACCAATTAACCGAAGCATTCCGGCTCCGGTCCTACATCACCGTCTACTCAGGGTGCGGTCTCGGTTGCTGGTCGGGTTATAGCAATTGCGCACCATGAGCAAGCACTGCGAAGAAAAGGCTTGATGTCTACTGACCGTGTTTCCAACCATTCATGGATCATTCGAGATTTCCATGAAGGCGATATCGAACGCGCCGTTCAACTCTGCGAAGACACACGCCTCCTCCCGGATTCAACGCCGCTGAACCTGGTTGACCTTGTGCTGTCGTTACGTTCGAAACATCCGGCGGTTGTGGCAGTTTCCAAGGATGCGCTTATCGGTTTCATAATCGCTGAAGTTCGAGGCGATCGCGCTGCGGTCACTGGCATGCGTATCGATCCCCAATGGCGCCACCAACGGATCGGTTCTCAGCTGTTACGGGCGCTGGAAGACCGGTTGCTTCACCTTGGGGTGCGGCGAATCGAGGCGCTTCTTGGGCCTGGACAAATCGGCGAAGAAGCACTCAACAATCGAGGCTTCACGGCCATCCACGGGCTTACGCTCTACAGCAAAGACGAGCCGCTCGCCCCAAGTGCGGTAAACGTTCTCGAGGCTTGGGGTGGCGAGCTGATCGATACAAATGCCTGGGATGAAATCGCTGGAATGACCGAGCTCAAGAGGGTGATCGACGATCGGATCGTCCGGCCCATCCTTGAAGACGATCTGGCCAAGGCATTCGGACTTCGCGTGCCTGCGACGGTCATTCTGTTCGGCCCTCCAGGCACCGGAAAGACGAGCTTCGCCCGGGCGGTAGCTGGACGTTTAGGTTGGCCATTCGTTGAACTGTTGTCGTCAAAATTGGCAAGCTCTGAAAACGGTTTGGCCACAGAGTTAGGCCGAGCGCTCAGTGAACTAGGCCAACTAGATCATGTTGTTGCCTTTATCGATGAGTTCGATGAGATAAGTGCCAACCGCACAGCGAATCCAGGAACGCAAGCAGTGGTCAACGAGTTACTAAAGGCTATTCCCCCGTTTCGTTCCCAACCCGGGCGATTACTGATTTGCGCCACGAATTTCATTGAACGCATCGATCCGGCAATTATTCGCCCGGGCCGTTTCGATCTTGTGGTGCCGGTAGGTCCGCCTGACGATCAGGCACGGCGCGCCATGTGGGAGTCAGCGGTAGCCCGGACTATTTCTGACGGGGTAGACGTAGGCGTCCTGGCAGCAGCTACTCGTGGTTTCACTCCAGCTGATTTGTTCCTGGCCGCTGAACGGGCGGCGTTTGGTGGCTTCACCCGAACCCGACAGGGCGAAGTACCCGCCCCGATCAGCACCTCTGACTTTTTGGAAGCCATCAGAGCAACCCGTCCGTCGCTCAGTGATGATGCTCTTGGCTCATTCGACCGGGAGTCACGAATTCACCAACGCTTGTGAACCGCCAAGGGCCCATAGGTTTTCACATCTGGTGCTGGCGTCCTGCTGTTCGGTGAAAGCGATGGCTGAACAATGGACGAACACCAATGATCACTCTCGACCAAACGTATCGGCGATCGCTCTCGCAAGCAGCTACTGACCTCGGCGGGCCAATCCCCGCCACAGAACCCTGTAGTTCGGATAGATCAAACCTTTGGTGATGTAGCCGGCCGTAACAAGTTCTTCGTGAAAACGTGGGAGGTTGCGCCACGGAACGCCAGCATCAACGTGATGGGCGATATGCCAACCGGTGTTGTACGGCACCATCCAGAACCGTGCCCATGCGGTTTGACGAACATGATGGGTGGTGATTCGCTCATCCTTCGAGTTGCCCATGCCACCGTGTTCAGCAATGGCTCGCAAACGGTTGATCACTCGCCATGTCGTCATCCACGGAAGAAACCACAGAACCGGCCAGGCCCACCACGCCACGGTGAAACCAAGCGCTATTGCCAAAATGATCTGTGCACCGATGATCCGAACAACGCCTTTACGAGCAAGCGGCTTTTTCAATCCACCAAGAATTGATTTGAGGATTTTGTAACCGGATTCGCCAGAGATATCGCGTCGAAGCCGTCGGCGAAGGGTTGGTTTGGTAACGGGGTAGCCGGCGTAGAGGGTTTTGTCGGGCTCGTTGGGGCCGAGGGGATCACGATGATGCGCCATATGCGAACGTCGGTAGCCCTCTTGCGAGGCAAACGAAAACGGTGCGATCAGCCAGTTTGAAACAAGGTCGTTCCACTTTTGCGTTGCGAACAACAACCGATGGGTTCCCTCATGCGACAAGATCCCAAACAAGGCATGCGCCCGGCCCTGATGAATGAACGCTGGAACCCAAAGCCACCACCATCCGGTGCGGTCAACAATTTGGGCGACAACGATCAGCAATCCAAACGCTTGCACCCACGCCATGCCCACCGTGATTGCGTTACGCCACGACACAATACGGCGAAGCTCCGTCCGCAGCTCAGGGACGGCAACCCCGCTCGCCGTTAAACGTTCCGTGGGAAGCGTCAACGGCAGCAACGATGCTGGTGGGATCATCGTTGCCGTCATGTCAGACATAGTAGCCACTGTGGCCAAATAGCCGTACCCACAGACTCCGTCGAGGAGCAGTTCACGAGCGAGCAGGTCACTCCGATGGCAAGGTCAGAGTTGGGGTTCAGAAGCGACCCTCGCTCAGAGAACCACGGCCGACATCACGAAAAGCAACACAGAACCAGCCAGCCCCGCGCTGATGAAACTCCAGCCGGCAAGCGCGCCGAGCGGCCCGCAGCACAACTGATGACACGCATCACGACACGGCTTCACGTGCGTTGCTCGCTCGGAGAACCACGGCCGACATCACGAAAAGCAACACAGAACCAGCCAGCCCAACCCTGATGGAACTCCAGCCGGCAAGCGCGCCGAGCCCAAAAGTCAACGCTGCTTCTCCGATGTACTCGGCTTGTTGCAACAGTGAATGAACCGTGGCACGGATGTCGCTCGTAACTCGTCGATTCACCCACACTCCGCCGACCGCCCGTGCCACCAAAAGCGCAATTCCAGCAAGTACCGCTCCAGTGCTCGCCATGAAAGGCTCACGCGCCATGGCAAGAACACTCACGCCAATCGCGGCGAGCATGCATGACCATTGAAACGCTCGACGGGCCGTATCGGGAACCGTGATTTTGCGTTCGACGGCGTGCAGGGCCAACGCACCTCCGCTAAGTGTTGCGAGATTGAGTAGCGCAAACCACAACATCGTTGTCTGATCGTTCGGAAACCCTACGATCGCTAACTGCTTTGCATACATACGATTGAATCCTTCACCCGCGCCGCCGACGGACAACATCGTGGCGACGAAAGCAATCATGAGTATGCGGTCAACCCGGGCGAGGGCTAGTCCTTTGAGAAAGATCGTCAATGAACTTTTGCGGGATGTCGATGGCCGCACAAAGCCCACTTCAGGGATTCTGGTAACAATTAACCCTAAAACGAAGATGCCGATGCCCGTGGCAATGATGGCAGTTGAGCGGCTAGTTCCGCTTGCCAACAAACCAAAGGTGACGATTCCTAGCGCGGCACCAACCGATTTTGCTCGCGCCGCCCCAATAAGCACGCGGTCGATCCGGGTGGGTGCATCAAGTTCATCGGTCACCCAAGCAATATCGGAGCCACTGGCAAACGTCCACGCGATACCCCACAACACTTGACTGGCAACGAGCGCCGGGAACGAGCTCACCAATCCCGTGAACACGATGGCCCCACCCATCAGCAGATGAGAAAAAACCAATGACCACTTACGACTGAACGTGTCGGCCACAACTCCAGCCGGCACTTCAAACAGCCCCGAGATAACACTCTGCACAACGCCAATAGTCACCAACTGAAACGCCGAAAGATGCGCATCGAGGACCAGGTACAAACTGGCAACAAACCAATACCCACGGTGCATCGAAGCCCAAACACCCATCCACCAGATGTAGAGCCGCCCAACATCCCCAAAAAGCACCGGCGCATCCTATTGCTGAGGTCGCTGGCAATGTCGAGCAATTATGAGCAACTACAAGCAACTACAAGCAACAGCATTACAAGTGGTGAACGCATCCATACAATGCGCAAACATTTACGTATTCAGGAGCGGGAGAGAAACCTCTGCACGAGTTCCACCTGAACCACGCCGACGAATCGAAAACGATCCCCCGGCCGACTCCACAATACGACGAACAATATCGAGACCGAGCCCCGTTGAACCGCTCGAGGATGAACCACGTATTGGGGTGTAGTCCATCGGCAACCCATCGCCGCTGTCATCAACAAGCAGACGGACCGAATCACCTAACCGGGAAACACCTACGGCAAACTCCACACCATCTGCTGTGTGAGAAAAAACGTTGTCGAGCAGCGCGTCGACGATGGTGGTTAGATCTGATTCGACAACCGCAACCCGGCAAGGGGCAACAGGGTCTGCAAGTAAAGCTGCGACCCGCCCTTGATCCTCAGCAAGTACTTCCCAAAACGCGAAACGGTCCCTCACTACCTGGGCGAAATCGACGGCAATGCCAATGCCTCTTCGCATCGGTTGCGCGGCATCACGAATGATTTGATCGATGGTTTTCGTCAGCTCTTCGAGACCCAATTCCAAACGTTGCACCGAGGGAGCCATCGCCGGGCCCCGCATCGTGCCAACTTCAGCGCGGAGCGCCGTTACGGGCGTGCGGAGGCGGTGCTGCAAATCTGCCACGGCCACTCGTTCGGTTACCAGCAGCTCATCGATACGTTGCGACAGGTTGTTGAGCGCGGCGCCAACTTGTTGAATTTCCGTAGGACCATCGGGAACAATGCGTTCTGAAACGTCTCCGCGACCTAGGCGGTTTGCACTTTCCGCCAACGTGTTTACGCTGCGCACTAGAGAACGCCCCAAACGATCGGCGATAAACCCAGCAAGCAATACCAGGCCGAGGCCTAACAACGCCACTACCAACCACGCTCGCGCCACTCCGCGATTCAGCTGTGCGTTCGAAACCCAAACGCGCACAACAGCCGTTGTGTTATTCGAACGTGGCACGGGTTCGTAAACAACCAAACCACCTTTTGCCGAAACAAAGAACGCCTCGCCACTTCTTGCTCGACGAAGGGCAACCGGATCATCGTAGGGATCGGGTTCCACCACTTCGTTGGCACCCAAAATGGTGAAATCTGAAAACACCACGGTGACCACGCGCGGGCGGGCGCGTTGCGCCACGGCATAAATCGAGCTTGTCACATTGGGGCTGCCGGCGATCGATACAACCGGCGCCAGGGCACGGGCATCACTGCGAGCAAAAGTAAGTGCACGATCTTTTGCTTGAGATCGAATAGTAAGTGCAAGTGGGACCGAAAAGATCACCACGATAAGCGTGCTGGTAAGTAAGGACCGAACGAGCAAAGAGCGTCGCAACTGACGACGGGGAAGGGCCATGAGCGATAAGGAACCGTTGGGCTCAGTCGTCGGCAGAAGAAGGGTCTACAGAAGAAGGCTCGACAGAAGCGATTGCCGAGCGAGTATCAGACAATCGATTTACCGAAGCGTGATCGCTGGAAGCAGGATCGAGAGACGCGTGATCACTTGACGCCGCACCGCGGGAAGCATCACGGGCAGGTTCTTGATCACCAAGATTTTCCTCGACCGAGGTAGGATCGCTGGAGGGAACTACCAGCTTGATCCCCACCCCGCGCACAGAATGGATATACCGGGGTGCTTCAGCGGTTTCGCCAAGTTTGCGACGAAGCCAAGAGATATGTACATCTACGGTTTTGTCGGTTGTGTAAAACGGTTGACGCCAAACCTCTGCCAACATCTCTCGCTTCGAAACCACTTGCCCCACCCGTTGCGCCAGCAGATGCAACACGTCAAACTCTTTGCGGCTTAGCTCAAGCACCACACCAGCCAATGTGGCTACCCGAGTGCGGGCATTGATGCGCAACTCACCGGCCACGATCTCTGCCGGGGCCGTGCCGGTATGCATCCCAAAACGACGCAGAGAAGCACGGATTCGTGCATCGAGTTGTTCGGGGGAAAACGGCTTGCAGAGGTAATCGTCGGCACCGGCATCGAGGGTGGCGATGATGTCTTCCTCACCAACTCGAGCGGTCGCGGCGATAACTACTGCATCAGAGATCGGTCGGATCATTTTCAACAAATCCACACCGTCAACATCGGGAAGGCCGAGATCCAAAATGATTACCTCGGGGCGCTCTTTCACGATCAGCTGCAAACCCGCCATTCCGGTCTCCGCTCCGAGCACCACATGACCCCGTTGTTCAAGGGCCCGAGTTAACGCAGAACGTACCCGCGGGTCGTCTTCAATGATCACCAGGGAGGCCACTTGAGGCACGCTAGCGCAGGGAAGCGGATTGCACCCGGCGGTGATTCGCTTTGCGCGAGATCCCTTTCACTGGCAAAGAACCTCAGCACAACCCGCAGCGCCACTCACAGGGCCTCTACACACGGCAACTACACAGCGCAACCGCACCGGGCAACTACACAGCGCAACCCCACAGGGCAACACCACTAGACAGCTGAACACGACAGGGCAACTACACAGCGCAACACCACCGGGCAACCACACAGCGCAACACCACACAACACAGCACAACCCCACGGCGCAACCCCACCGCGCAACCCCACCGTGGCGGACCCCGCCAAAACGAGGCTGATCGTCGCAAATGGTTGTCCACCCCCGCCCACATCGAAATCGCCCCGGGCGATGCCGCCTACAGAAGCTGGGGCTTTGCCCCAAGCGACCAAGCGCAGAGATAAGTACAGGTTAAGAGTCGCTGAACCCTGCCCCAATTCCCGCCCAATGGGGCGACAACGGCCTCTGAACTGTTCACACTCGCTGTGTCGATCGGCACATTTCCGTTTGCGTCGTCGCTTCTAAAGGTTTCAGGAGAACACCACCATGCGTTCACGCACCATCATTGCCTCCCTTGCCGTAGCCTCAACCGCTGCAGCCCTCTTTGCCCCAGTAGCGAATGCCGCTACGAAAACCACGAAAAAGGCTGTAGCGAAGAAGGTTGCACCAAAGAAGGCACCGGCAACAACCGCTGCCCCTGCCACCACCGCAGCTCCAGCCCCTGCAGCAACCGCCGCTCCCGCAGCAGCACCAGCCGCTGGCGGAGCAACCTTGGAAGCGTTGAAGAAGAAGGGCAAAGTAACCATCGGCGTGAAGTTCGATGTGCCCCTCATCGGCCTGAAGAACCCAGTAACGGGTGGCCTCAGTGGTCTCGATGTTGAGATGGGCAAAATCATCGCCAAGGCAATCTACGGAACCGACAAAGGAACCGTTGAGTTCGTAGAGGCAATCTCGGCCAACCGTCTACCTTTCGTGAAGGACAACAAGGTCGACGTCATGCTCTCCACGTTCTCCATCACCGACGCCCGCAAGAAGGAAATCGGCATGGCCGGTCCGTACTACATCGCTGGCCAAGACCTCCTGGTGTACAAAGTTGAGCTCAACAGCATCAAGTCGATCACCGACATGGGTGGCCGCAAGGTATGCGCACAGACTGGTTCCACCTCGATCAACAACATCAAGACCGGCGCCCCAACCGCCATTGTGCTTGACCTCCCAACCACGGCAAACTGCGTAGAAGCACTCAAGGACGGTCGTGTTGACGCCGTGTCCACCGATGACCTTCTTCTTGCCGGTTTCGCTGAGAAAAACCCACAGCTCGCCCTTGTTGGCAAGCAGTTCTCCGTTGAGCGTTACGGCGTTGGTGTGAAGCTCGGCGACGATGCCTTCCGCAGCTACATCAACGACGTCATCGAAGCTTCCTACAAAGATGGTTCATGGAAGAAGGCCGTTGAGGCAACCGTAGGCAGTGGTGGAGTAAAGACCCCAGAGCCACCAAAGGTTGACCGCTACAACTAAGACCCCCAGTGCGCTCTGGTTACCGAAACTAAGCGCACTTTACATCGAGCAGCACCACCGCTGTTCGGTTGTGCGAGAGGGCTGGCATCCACTGCGGTGCCAGCCCTTTCACATTCATCTCCAAACCGTTCGACAATCCGGCAAAGAATAGGTAAGCCATCATGATGCTGGTCCACCGATGAAGTATCTCCAAGAAAACCGAGAGGTACTCCTTCAAGGCGCCTGGCGAACAATTCAACTTGCCATACTCAGTTATGGATTCGGGTTACTTGTTGGCATGTTTCTGGCCATCTGTCGAATTTCGCCATTGCGACCTTTACGTTGGTTTGCAGGCTTCATAACCAAAGCCATGGTGAACACTCCTGTGGCTTTCCTCATGTTCTTCGGGTTCTACGGAATCCCCAAACTCGGCGTTCTCGTCTCGGGCTTCGTTACCGCAGTGGTCATGATGTCCATCTATAACGGTGCCTACATCGGTGAGTCATTGCGGGCCGGAATCAACACCGTTCCCCATGGCCAAGCAGAAGCAGCCCGTGCTATTGGATTGACCTTTGGGCAAACCGTCCGGCACATTGTGTTGCCTCAAGCACTGCGTTCATCGTTTGGTCCGCTCGGTGTTTTGCTGAATGCAAACTTTCGTAACGTTGCCGTCGCCGGGGCGATTGGTGTTGGTGAAATCATTAAAACGCAGCGGGTCCTTGGCGAGGGTATTGATCCTCGAACCGGCGCCAACCTTGCCTACGCCAAACCCTTCGTGTTTGCTCTCGTGGTGTTCGCTTTCTACCTGGTTATCGGCCTTTCGCTCGGACAAATCGCTACAAGGCTCGATTCGAAATTGGCGGTAAAGAGATGAGCTTGAGTTCGTGGTTTTTCTCGGTAGAACCCTCGCAACCCGGCGAGTTGCAGCTTGTTGAGGAGTTGGGCCCCAAAGCGCGACGCAACGCGCTCATTGCTACCGTCATTTCGGTTGGCGCACTACTAAGCGCGCTTCTTTGGGCGTTCAAACGTTTTGCTGATCGGGGACAGTTTGATTCTGAGCTGTGGACACCGTTTAAGAACATCGAAGTGTGGAAGTTCTACCTCTATAAATGGACCGTTGAGGAAGGTGCGCCAGCGCCGTCACTTTGGTACAAAATCAGCAACGCCGGGGGCCTCGCCGCAACCTTTAAAGCGGCAATCGTTTCACTCTTTCTTTGTTTGATTATTGCCACGTTCACCGCAGTTTGGCGCTCACGGGCAGAGAAGCCCCGCGGACGTGATGTCACGCTTGGCATCGTAGTTTTTGTGGCTCTGCTTGCTTCCGTCGCAGCGATGATGACCAATGGCTGGGCAGCCCTCGGAGTAATCGTCGGTGCTGGCGTTGTGGCTTTTGCCAGTCGTTACGCCGGGGCACAAATCGCTCGTCCGTTCGCGACGCTGTACATCGAAGGCTTCCGGGCCTGCGCACTGGTGTTGCTGATGACGTTCAGCTTCATTGTGTACCCGCGAATCTTTCCCGATTGGAAACTTAATACGCACGCATTCTTTTCGGTGGTTACCGGTCTTACGCTGTACTACTCAACCGTGCTTGCCGAGGTGATTCGATCGGGCATTCGTTCTATCCCCAGCGGCCAAACTGAAGCGGCACTTGCCATTGGTTTGCCAGAGAACCGGGCCATGAATCTCATCGTGCTTCCTCAAGCCATGCGACGAGCACTTCCAAATTTGGTGACCCAAGCTGCATCGTTGTTGAAAGACACGTCTTTGGGTATTTTTGTGACGTATGAGGAACTCACGAAACGGTCGCAAATCAACGGCGAGTTTTTTAGCAACAACCTCCAGAGTTTCATCGTTGGCGGGTTTCTCTACATAACCGTCATTGCGCTTATTACCTCGTTCGCGAATCGCCTCAAGAAAAAGCAGTCAAAATAATGCTTCTTTGCGCTGCCGTTTCCCACAGGGTTGTTTCAAACCCGCCTGAATCGCCCACCACCGTGATTCAGAAAAGCCCGATTCAGACTTGGGTGATCAGCGCTGCCGGATCGAACACTGCTGGAATGAACACATCCGGAATGAACACGGCTGGTTTACGTTCCGCGGAGTTCAAAACCTCTTTTCTAACGCCAACCTTTTTCGACTCACGCTCACACGCTGCTTTTTCACGCCCTGCTTTTTCACACTGTGCACTCCCTCGCCCTGCTTTCTCACTTCCTGCACTCCCACACCCTGCTTTTTCACACTCTGCACTCCCACACCCTGCTTTCTCACTTCCTGCACTCCCATACCCTGCACTCCCACACCCCGTTTTTTCACACCCTGCTCTCTCACACCCTGCTCTCTCACACTCTGCTTTTTCACGCCCTGCTTTCAACACCAACGAGGTATCCCATGTCGGCTGAAATTTCTTCCAACTCTGATTTCACCCGACGTCGGCCCAGCGACGAAGTACTGATCGACATCAAAGGCATCAATAAGCACTTCGGCACCAACCATGTGTTGAAGGGCGTCGATCTCCAGGTCCACAAGGGAGAGGTCGTTGTGGTGATCGGGCCTTCTGGCTCAGGCAAATCTACGTTGTGTCGTTGCATCAATCGATTGGAGCGATTCCAATCGGGGTCCATCACGATCGACGGCCAAGTGCTCCCCGAAGAAGGCAAAGCCCTTGCCGCACTCAGAGCCGACGTGGGTATGGTCTTCCAATCCTTCAACCTATTTGCCCACAAAACCATCGTTGAGAACGTCATGCTGGGCCCCGTCAAGGTTCGCAAGATGCCCGAGGCGGAAGCTCGCGTGAAGGCAATGGCGCTGTTAGAGCGGGTTGGGATTACCGCGAAAGCCAATCAGTACCCGGCGGAACTCTCGGGTGGACAACAGCAGCGCGCCGCCATCGCCCGAGCCTTGGCCATGGACCCCAAGGTCATGTTGTTCGACGAGCCCACCTCGGCACTCGACCCAGAAATGGTGAACGAGGTACTCGACGTAATGTTGGAACTTGCCGCCCAAGGCATGACCATGGTCGTCGTTACCCACGAAATGGGATTTGCCCGTTCCGCGGCCAACCGGGTTGCCTTCATGGACGGTGGACAACTTGCTGAAATCGCTGGGCCCAACGAATTCTTTGACAACCCCAAAACCGATCGCGCAAAAGCCTTCCTCTCAAAAATCTTGTAGGACGAGACATTCGCAGTAGCCTCACCCCCAACCGGGGATGCACCCTCCGTCAGGAATGTACCCATCAGGAAGGTACAAAAGCGGGTGACCATCGTCGGTCGGATCCGATGATCGGACTGCATTCGTATCTTTGGGGGGTTTCAACCACCCAAAAGAGGTGCTTGCCGTGATCATCTGGATGCTCATGCGAGTACCCGCATACTGCGGCCGCTTGAGCAATCACGTTTTCTCGGTTCAGCTTCCACGCTTTCTCGTTGCACTCCGCCAGGCTGCCGCATTCCCCGAGATCCATGTAGGAGAGCCCGTCTACATGTGTCCATTTCTTTGTTGCGCCCGCACATATTTCGCCCACAGTAGGTTCCGCCAAACCGGTGGATTGGATGATTGTCAGAGTCGTCGCCCCCGGCGTTTCTATCGTGTCGGCACTCGCTGGAGAGCTGAAGGCGAACGAACCCATGACGAGAACAACGCTGGCAACCACTCCACGAAGGGTCGTTGCGATCAGTTTAGAAGAAGAAGTGTTCATTTCGTCATCGCACGGTGAAGCATTCACGTTGTCGTGAGTAGCGGATTCTGTTCGCGTGAGTAGAGAACTACTTGATTACTCACCCTCGTCTGCCTGATGTTGCCCTACTGCGAAGGTCTGGTGATCCGTTGCGAGAGTTCTATTAACACGCTGGTTCTTGAACCGAAAGTCTTGGCTAACTCCGGCAAGTAGTTCCAGCTCGGGCAACCACTATCTCGTACCCGAGGTTTCGCACGAAGTTTTCGCCTGGGAATTCGTCGACATTGGGTAATCGGCAAAGGCTACGGTCGAGGCCATGGCTGGTTCTCCTTGGCGGTTTCTCGTCGCGCTGATGCGGCCGCAATGGCGAGCAATCGCAATATTCGGGGCAGTCTTAACCGTGGCGACCGCCATTCCTTTGGCAACGTCGCTGTTACTGGCCCGCTTTGTCCGCCTCGCCGTCGCTGGCGCGCCCGGTTCTCAACTCGCCAGGCTTGCGATCGCGTACACAGTGCTGGGATTCCTTGCCTCGGGCATGACGGTCCTTGTGACGTGGCGGGCAACCATTGCGGCGTGGAGCATCACCAACAGTCTCCGTCATGACCTCGCCGAGTATGTGTTGAAGGCCGATCTTGGTTTTCACCGCGACCGCACCCCGGGCGAGTTGGTAACCCGGGTGGATGCCGATATCACTTCGATGACGGAGTTCATGGCCTCTGTGGTCGCCCAGCTGATTGCGATCGCCGCGATTGGAATCGGTGCCGTCGCCGTGTCGCTGTTTGTGGAACCAGTGTTGGCGCCCGCGCTCGCGACTGCGTTCGTCTGTGTTGGTTTTGTGACGTGGCGGGTGCGCGAAAAATCGGTCGAACAAACCGTTATCGAACGCGCTGCTGATGCCGATGTCATGAGTGCGATCGAGCAGTACCTAGCTGGTGCCGACGACATTGCCGCGCTCGGTGCCGGTAAGCACGGTGTTGCTCGTGTGGGCGAACGGTCTGGTGTGATGGTGGCTGCTTCCAAGGCGCGAGTCAAAGCGCAAATGTCAATGCAGGGAATTATTCGCATGACGGTGGCGACCGCCGAAGTATGGATGATTGGCTATGGCGCGGTGGCTATGCAGAAGGGTTGGGTTGATGTCGGCGCAATCGTGCTTGGGTTCCGTCTCGTCATGGTTGTTGCGAACAAAGTTGACCATCTCACATGGCGTCTCCAGGATGCTCAAGGTGCCTCGGGTGCGGCGACGCGTGTGCTCGAACTGGTACAGGAACAACGAATTGTGGTGTCTGGTTCTGAGCGTTTACCCGAGGGACCACTTGGTGTTTCTTTTGAAAACGTCGAACTGATTTATGACGACGAGGAGGGAACAAACGCGGCAATCGAACGCCTTTCTCTTGTCCTACCTGCGGGTCGAGTGTTGGGCGTGGTTGGGCGCACAGGCTCCGGCAAAACCTCTTTGGCTCGGTTGTTACTGAGACTGGTTTCACCTACTTCCGGCTGTATTCGAATGGGTTCCGTGCCGTCTGTTCGTTCTGAATCCACCTTCGCTGACTCTGACACAAATCGCTCAGGCAATGACGCGGCTGGTAGTTCTTCGGTTGAAAATCCTTCGGTAAGTTCCGTTTCGTCGGATAGCGCTTCATCAGGTATTGCTTCGTCGGATAGTCCATTGTCAGATAGTCCATTGTCGGATAGCCCTTCATCAGGCCGCCCTTCATTGGATAGTTCTTCATCTGGCAGCCCTTCATCGGATAGTGCTTTGGCTTGTATTTCATCGCCGAGGTGTGCTCGATCTGACAGTTCATCAGCAAGGGCCACATCGCAAAGAATTCCGACGTCAGACAGCACACCCGCGAATGCCACATCGCAAAGAATTCCAACGCCAGACAATGCACGCGTCAATGCCGCATCGCTGAGGGTTTCGTCGCCAGACAGCGCACCCATGAATGCCGAATCGCTGAAAGTTTCGTCTCCAGACGTTAGCTCCGTCGATGTCGATATTGCGACGGTTGATGACATGAATTTTCGCAAGCGGGTCACGGCTATCCCGCAAGATGTGCAGTTGTTTCCCGGGACGGTTCGTGACAACGTCACGCTGTTCGCTCCCTTTGACGACGAGCGCGTGCGAGGGGCTCTTCGCGATGTGGGCCTTGGTGACTGGTTCGATGGATTGGCTGAGGGGCTCAACACGCAGCTTGCCTCAGACAGTCGGGATAATGAGGGCACACGAGTTGGTCTTTCGTCGGGACAGGCCCAGCTTTTAGCGCTGTCGCGAGCTCTGTTGCGAGAACCGTCGGTGGTAGTGCTCGACGAAGCCACATCCCGGGTAGACCCCGCAACACAGTTGGCGATCGGCAATGCCATTGCTCGCTTAGTACGTGGACGTACCGCTATCGTCATCGCGCACCGTTTGGAAACCCTCGACATTTGCGACGACATTCTCGTGCTATCCCACGGCCAACTGGTGGAATACGGCGCCCGTTTGACTCTCGCCGCCGACCCAACAAGTCACTATGCACGCTTACGAGCAGCCGGCGCGGAAAGCGAGGAGCTTGTATGAGCGATTCTCTTTCTGCAACTTCTTCTAGTTCCCCTGCTGCTGGTACTCCTCCCACTGGCAACGCTCCTGCGGGAATGCCTTCCGCTGGCAACGCTCCCGCCACCAATGCCGCCAATCCCGCCACAGGCAATACCTCCAGCGCCATTCCTTCCGCCACCAGTCCCTTCACACGTAACACCCCCGCTTCCGTTCCTTCGGAGACCCCGTCGACTCACAACCCTCCCGCTGACAAACCATCTCCGTTCACCCGCAGCACTCCGAACCCTGGTACTTCTTCGACTGGGAACACTTCCCCCGACAATTCCACCTCCAACACCCCGTCCTCGGCTGACGCTCCCAACGGCAAGCGGTCAACTGGCAACGTTTCGGCTCGTATCCGTCGGCTCCCGGAAATTCGCGTGGCCAAACTGGCAAGCTTCCGCGCTCGCTGGTACTGGGTGGGCACTGTTGGTTGGATTCTGTGGTTTGTTACCCCCTTGGGCCCGGGCTGGCTAATTTCCAAACTGTTCGACGAGGTGCAAGACACGGGCGCGACCACACGGTTCTGGACTCTGCTTGTTGCTCTCTTGGCAACTCACTTAGGCGCGGCGCTGCTGATTTTCGCGGCGCATCGCACGTATGTGCAAGGTACCGAAGCCGCCAAAGCTCTGGCTCGTGCCAATGTTGTCAATGCACAGTTGGCCAGTGGAGGAAGTGAATCGGCCCCGCGAACCGTTCCGATTGGCGACGTCTTGGCCCGGCTCCGTGACGATCCTTTCGACGTTCTTTTTCTGATCGATAACTGGGTTGACCTTCTTGGCGCGGTCCTGTACGGCGCTGGTGCGGTTTGGCTGTTGGCCCGGATCGATCCTTGGGCAACGTTGGCTGGCGTTGGTCCAATGATTGCTATTGGTTTTGCCAATCGTTTTGTGGGGAACGCGGCACGAAAATATCGCTCCCGTTCCCGGATCGCGGCAAGTGCTGTGGGTGACTTTCTCACATCGGCATTCGAAGCTTCCTTGACGGTAAAGGTTGGGGGCGCGCAGCAAGATGTTCTGCGAAGACTCGATGAACTTACCGAGACCCGAGCCCATGCCGCCGTTCGCGACGGAACGTGGAACGAGGTTGTGTGGACAATCAACAGTGCGGCCGCCGATGCGTTCGTGGGGGTGGCTTTACTCGTCGCGTCACGCCATCAACTCAGCTCGGGGGACATCACCCTGTTTGCCAGCTATCTCGCAGGGATGGGATGGCTACCAATGCGGATCGGGAGCATCATCGTCGGCCGTCGTCGCTATCAAATTTCTGCAGCCCGCCTCGATGCGCTTCTGGCACCGCCGAGTGCTGCAATCGATCGACTCATCGAACACCGGCCGTTACCTATCCTCGGCGGGCCACCGGCCATTCGTCCCTGTTCGGTGGCTCGTATTCCTCTGAAGACGTTAGAAGTACGTGGACTTAGCGTTGTCGGTCGCGGGATTGATCACATCGATCTAACCGTTGAGCGGGGTTCGTTGACGATTATTAGCGGCCCGGTTGGTTGCGGCAAAACGTCGCTCCTTCGTGCCTTGATTGGGCTTTTGGACACTGATGAGGGGACAGTTTCTTGGAACGGCTCGTTGATTGCTGATCGTGCCGCATTCTTTATTCCCCCGCAGTGTTCCTTTGTTGCCCAGGTACCTCGATTATTCGCAGAGTCCCTGGCCGACAATCTTCGACTCGGTCATTCCATCGCCGACGTTGATGTGCAGCACGCTATCGATCTAGCGGCGTTTGCTCCCGACGTGGCCGATCTCCCCCATGGTCTCGATACCCTCGTCGGCGCCCGGGGTGTTCGACTCTCCGGTGGCCAAGCCCAACGTGCCGCCGCTGCCCGCGCACTGGTTCACCGTCCGGAACTCTTGGTGCTCGACGACCTCACCTCAGCTCTCGACGTAGAAACCGAACTCGAACTGTGGGCGGGCCTCGCATCAGCTGGTTACACCGTTCTGGCCGCCTCAAACCGACCCGTCGCCCTAGCCCGAGCAGACCAAATCCTCAACCTGAGCTGAAGTCACGTGACCGAACCCTGCCGACCTTGCCCATCGGAGGCTGAATTCCCATTGATTCTGGCCGAGCCAAAGTCTTATTGATTCGGGTACTTGCGTTTCTCATTCCCAGCAACCAACGCATTTCACACGGACTCGCCACCCGGCGATTTACCCACGCACGAACCAGGTCATCCTCGTTAGGCGAATCTTTTCGGTAACAAGATTGCACTAGATAGAGGAGCAGAACCGATGAACAGTTGTCGTGGAGATCGGACGATCAAGGCACGGTGGTGAGCTACCGCGCGCTGAACTGGCTAGGCACCGAACGCTAGGAAACCGTTGCGATTGACGCCACACCGGCGGTGCTCGTCCACACGTCTTATCGGCTGGCACCACGTATCCGAGCCTTGTGAATGCCGAGCACACGTCGCCGACCAATCGGCCGTACGATGATTTGCCAATACGTGTAACTCGAAGCCGGACACCTCCAGCCCACTGCAATCAAGGCAACAGCGAGTTCACCCGCGGAACCGGCCTGCAACGAGAGACAATTAAGCTGCACGCTTACTATTTGAGGACGCGATCACCGCCCCGGTTCGACGCTCGACGATAGTGATGGAACCATCGGGGTTGCGTCTCACAACCAGATCGTTGAGATGGACGTGTCGATGATGTGCTTCACAGAACAAACCCATCACATCGGTATCAGTTCGTCCCCGGTCTTTCACGACCTCGTTGAGATGGTGAGCATCGCAGGCTTCAGGCGGTGCATGACATTGTGGATACAAACACTTTTCGTCACGAACTATCAGGACCAGTTTTTGGAGCGGGGTGGGATCACGACGAGATCGTCCAAACTTGATCACCTCGCCGGTCATATTTTGAAAGCAGTAATACAAGTCATTGCGCGCTTGATCCAGTAGCGACTCTGTAATTGGGATTGGACTACCACCTGCCATTCGCGCCTTCCATTGATCGACATCGAACACAATGACAACCGCTGGCTTTCCGGTTTTCACTGTGGTTGCGCTACCTGCGGGAGGAGAGTTAGCGACCGAAGCACTCCGCAGCAGCTCCCGATCATCTGTATCGGCAAGCCCTACGAGACGTAGACCGGCTTTCATCGACATTGCCTGAGGTGGTCCTTGTCGAGCCACTTCTCCAGTTGATTTTGGAGGAGCCTGTGATTCCGAAGCCGAGTCGCTGGTGGATGAAAGAGGAATATCCGTGTTCCCTGCTGTGCTCTGATCGTTCAGCCTGGAGTCGTCCGGAATAGTTTCGTCGGTCGCAGAGTGAGTTTCCTCGGAGTGAATTTCGAAAGGGTCTTTCTCGAAAGAGTCAACAGGTTCCGAACCACGCCCAACAGTAGAACCCTTCCCGACAGTAGAACTGTTCCCGGCAGTTGAACTGATCCCGGTAGTTGAACCCTGCTCGGCTTCGCAATTCTCTGCTCCTGAACTGTGGGTTTCTTCCGGACTCTGCGACTGGACGCCCGCCATCGCGAGCAGCGCATCGGCCATCCGCTGATCATGGGTGTCGCCACCATGCCCGCCGAGCACCTTTGCTCGGTTTGGATGTTCCGATCGCCATTTCGCATCGACAATTGCTGCGAGACGATTCTTCAACTCCGTTCCCTCAACCGGTGGCAGCAATCCGTTGATACCAATCATGCCTTCCGGTCCGGCGAAGAAGCGGATTGATCGACGAGCTCGTTGATGCTTCGCCATGTCATTCCCACAAGCCGCGGAAAGCCGAAACTCCTCCACATCCCGAGTGAGGTCCTCAGGCGATTTTGACGCAGCATCATCGAGCAAGCTTGCTGCGCCGGGCATATCGGCGACTGGTGCAAGCGCACTGACGTGTTCGTTGGAAATAGTCCCCGATTGCAGTTTCTCCAACGCACCTTTGACCTTGCCGCAAACATCAGCGACCGATTTACGACGGCGAGCTTCACGATTCGAAACCCCAGCATTACGGGCAATATCGGCCACAGTGTCCCGGCTCTCCGGCATTGCGCCCGTCAACAATGCTCTCGCGGCATCGATTTCCCTCTGCAGTCTCTCCAACTCACGCAATCCCATCCGCAGGTGGTGCACCGGCCATCCATCCGGCCGAACCACAGGCACACGAATCTCAGCCCAAACCGCCGCGCCCATCCTCTCGCTACGAGCTTCGCCGCCAAACGCGCCTTCAGAGCCGGTCTGCTCGAAACCCTCATCACTCTTCAGTTTCTCACCCGCTCCGCTTTCGAACATGCTTCCATTTTCACAGGGGGGTATGACAAAAAATAGGGGTCCGCAGAGAATTCTCAAAGATTTCTAAAAGACTTGCTCGTGCAAATCGGAAACCAAGCGTGCGCCTCAAAGGTCTCGGCGATATCAGGAAGGATGGGGATCAAGTGATCTTTGTACTGCCTGAAGTTTTGTCGGGTCCGATCGCTAGGTTTAGCTGAGGTCGAGTGTTGCCGCACCGATTAGAGCAATGGTCCGGGTGCAAGGAGTTGAAATCGCACAACAACACCAAAACACTGCCAGCCCCGGTCAACGGGAATTTCCATTTGAGCGTTAAAGCGTCGAGTTGGTGCCCTTGCGGGCAAGGACTCCGAGGCCGATCACGGCGTTAGTTCACGACTATTCAACCGTGCCCGACCTGGACCCATCGCAACTCCGACGACAACGCCATGCACCACAGCAAACTACAGCAACCACAAAGTACTATGCAGACATAGGTGTATACCAGGCGTTGTTTGATCGACTTGCGGTTGGCGCCGTAGCGGATTGTCGCGAGTGCTCCATTCACGATCAGCGGTTGTGCGCCCAAGCGTGACTTAGGTCCTCACCGCGGAACACGCTGTGAGGCAAACTACTATGCAGACGTAGCCTTCAACCAGGCGTTGTGTGATCGACTCGTGGTTGGCGCCGTAGCGAATTGTTGCGAGTGCTCCATTCACAATCAGCGGTTGTGCACACACGCGCGACTTAGGTCGACATCACGGAACGCGCGGTGGGGCAAACTACTATGCAGGCGTAGTTTTACACAAGGCGTTGTGTGATCGACCTGTGGTTGGCGCCGTAGCGAATTGTTGCGAGTGCTCCATTCACAATCAGCGGTTGTGCGCCCAAGCGTGACCTAGGTCCTCATCACGGAAAACGCGGTAGTACAAACTACTATG
>JAYSVF010000069.1:0-12072 GCA_043718695.1 Acidimicrobiia bacterium
GGAGTGGACGCCGTAGAACTTCTCATGGCTGGTGCCAACGCGGTGGAGGTTGGGACCGCTACGTTTTATGAACCAGCAGCACCACGCCGAGTTCGCCAAGAACTCGTTACCTGGTGCCAAGACCACCACATCGCCAGCATCGACCAACTCATAGGAGCAGCACATGTCTGAGGGACTACAAGGACTAACAGCGGGAAGCCCAGAAGCCGAGGCCATTAAGGGCCGGCTCGCGCTCGCCTTGGATGTTGACGATGCCGTGGCTGCAATGCAGTTGGCCCGCGAACTCAAGCCCTGGTTCGGTGTTGCCAAAGTTGGTCTGGAGTTGTTCACCGCCGCAGGCCCCGACATGATTGCCCAATTGGTCGACGAGGGCTTCAAAGTGTTTCTCGATCTCAAAATGGTCGATATCCCAACAACGGTGGCCAAAGCGTCACGTGTGGTTGGCTCTTTGGGTGCGAGTTATCTCACCATGTACGCCCACGGAGGTGCCGAAATGCTGCGAGCTGGTTCCGAAGGAATGCTTGAAGGCGCCGATCTTGCCGGGCTTGATACCCCGATTCCCCTAGCCGTCACCATCTTGACTTCTGACGACACTGCTCCCGCCCACATTCTGGGAAAGCGTTTGATGTTGGCCATGGAAGGTGGCTGCAAGGGTGTGGTGTGTGCGTCAAATGACCTTCACGAGGTGCGTCAGTTGGCGCCACGGATGACCACGGTTGTTCCGGGGATTCGCCCCGGATCGGCACCGCGCCATGATCAAGCCCGGGCCGCCAGTCCAGCAGAAGCCATCAATGCCGGTGCCAGTCTCCTAGTGATCGGCAGGGCTGTTACCCAAGCGGCTGATCGACGAAGCGCTGCGGCCACGATCGCTGCCGAGGCGTTCGGCGCTTCCTGAGTTCATCGCCGGACATTGAGCCTTGCGCTGCGGCGATGTAGTGACCATTTCTTAACTGTGTCGGTTCGTCACGACTGAAACTATTTTCAGTCGTGAACTATTAATCCCTTTTCACTTGGCTTACAGAAATACAAATTCTGTAAGCCATTTGTTGTATCGGCCAACGTTGCGGCTTCAATGGGCTTCTGCCGCTTAGCCTGGATGAGTCCTAAAGGTTCAGTTTCTGCATGGTTGGGGAACTGGTGCAGGGTCTGCACGTAAACTGTGATAGTGCTGGCAGTCAGCTGACCCAACCCGGTTTTTGCGTCGACATTTTTAAATAGTTTGACCAAAAAAGGGGACCTTTGATCCATTTTGGCCTCATTCAGTGTTTTTGTGGTGAAACTCCCCACTACGCTGAAACCCATGTCGTTACCTCCTGCCCTCAGCCCAGAAGCCCGACAGGCCGCCTTAGTAAAGGCTGCGGTTGCCCGAAAGGCCCGCGCCGAACTGAAGGACCGCCTCAAGATGGGTTCGCTTACACTCCGTGAAGTTCTCGATTCGGGCGACACCGATGAGGTCGTCGGAAAAACGAAAATGCTTACGGTCCTCGAATCTCTCCCCGGTCTCGGGAAGGTCAAGGCCCGCCGCCTGCTTGACGAAATCGGTATTGCCGACACGCGTAGAGTCAAAGGACTTGGCGACAACCAACGGGCCCGCCTTCTCGAAGTCATCGAAGGCCACTAAGACAAACTACGCAAACTACGCAAACTAGGCAAACTGGGCAAACTAGGCAAACAGGGCGCAGCGGAGTTCGCTCGCTGGCACACCGGGTTTGCTTCAGAGCCCAACCGGGGAACGATCGGGGTCAGCAATGTTTCGGCTAGCTGCCCTGATCTCTTGCCCTCTTGTTGAGAAGAGTGCCGAATAGTGCGACCAAGAAGTGTCGCGAACTGCGAAAACAGAGCAAATGAGCAATGAAGTCACAAGTAATCAGCAGTCTCCTGGCCCGCTGATTTTCGTCCTGTCAGGGCCCTCCGGTACCGGCAAGGGAACCATTGTTGATGCCCTTGTCGGCTCCGATTCAAGCCTGTGGTTAAGCCGGTCTTGGACGACCCGCAGCCGCCGGACGAACGAATCCCCCTACGCTTACCAATTTGTCGATCGTCCGACCTTCGAAGCACACGTAGCCGCCAACGGATTTGTCGAACACGCAGAGGTTTTCGGAAATCTTTACGGCACCCCGGTGCCCAACGCGCCTTCGGGCTCAGACGTAGTGTTTGAAATTGATGTTCAGGGTGCTGAACAAGTCCGAGCCAAATTTCCCGACGCCATACTCATCTTTGTGGAGCCCCCGAACAGGGAAGTACAGGAAGCTCGGCTCCGTGGCAGAGGCGATGATGCAGCAATTATTGCTAAACGCCTGGCAAAAGCTGCAGCAGAAGAGGCCGTCGGGCGGCGGATTGCCAACCATGTCGTCGTCAATGATGACCTTGAGCGAGCAGTGGCCGAGGTCGCTGGTATCGTTGATGCGCATCGCAAACGTCGAGTGACGAAAGCTAAAGCAAAACGAAGCAAATTGCAGTAAACCCATGCCCAAATCGGTGTAAGGCGATCAGCCTTAAACCGTTTGAGCCAGTAGAAGAGGTCCAAATGGCACAGCAACGCGCAACCATGATTAACCCAGCAATCGAACAGCTCCTGGAGCGCGTCGATTCAAAGTTCACGCTCGTTTCTGTTTCCGCAAAGCGCGCCCGCCAGATCAACGCTTACTTCAATCAACTCGGCGAAGGTGTTGGACATAACGCCCCGCCTCAAGTCGCCTCCGTAAGCCGCAAGCCACTTTCGATTGCCTTGGAAGAACTCGTTGCCGACAAGCTCGAATACGTGCGCTCCGATTCGAATCCGCTCTTCGTTGCTCCTGTCGTTGAGGCAGCTGATGCCTCGCCGCTAGGCGACGAGCCTTCAGCGTCCTGATTTGTTCCGGCGTGAAAACGCCGGATCACGAACACTTCGTTAGGCATTTGTGTCTCTGGCTGGAAAACGCATAGTCCTTGGTGTTTCGGGTGGAATCGCCGCGTACAAAGCCGTCGAACTTTGTCGGCGATTGACTGCGTTAGGTGCTCACGTAACCCCGGTGCTCACTGACGCGGCGCTGCACTTCATAGGGAAAGCAACCTTCGATGCGTTAGCCAGCGCCCCGGCGATCACCTCGCTGTGGGATGGGCCCGATCCAAGCCCGCACACTTCGTTAGGTAAATCAGCAGATCTTGTAGTGGTCGCCCCGGCGACGGCTGATCTGCTTGCGCGTGCGGCAGCGGGCATGGCCAACGATGCGTTAACGGCTACGTTGCTGGCGACAGAGGCTCCGGTGTTGTTTGCCGTCGCAATGCACACGGAAATGTGGGATCACCCAGCAACGCAAGAAAACCTAGCTACGCTTCGCCGACGTGGCGCTCACCTGGTCGAGCCAGTCGTTGGTGCACTGGCTTCTGGCGATTTTGGAAAAGGTCGAATGGCCGATCCTTCAGAGGTCGTTGCTGCCACGGTTGCTTTGCTCGGACCGAAAGATCTTGCTGGAGTGCGAGTCGTTGTATCCGCAGGCGGAACGCGGGAAGCAATCGACCCGGTTCGGTTTATCGGTAATCGTTCAAGCGGAAAGCAGGGTTACGCAATTGCCCATGCCGCGGCGGATCGCGGAGCCAGTGTGGTTATCGTGTCGACGGTTGGATTGCCCCCTCCAACGGGGTCAAGCGTGGTTCGAGTCGAATCGGCGGCTGAAATGTTTGTGGCGATGAACGCTGCAGCGACCGAGGCGGACATCATTGTCATGGCAGCAGCAGTTGCCGATTTCCGTCCCTCCGTTGTCGCGGTTTCGAAAATCAAAAAGCATGGCGGGGCGCCCGAGGTGGTGCTTGAACCAACGGTTGACATTCTGGCCGGGCTTGGTTCAACGAAACGTAACGATCAAACTCTGGTGGGCTTCGCCGCCGAGACCAACGACGTAAGGGCTAATGCTCTCGACAAGTTGAATCGCAAGCATCTGGATCTGATCGTGGCCAATGACGTGAGCGCTGAAGGAGTTGGTTTTGAACATGAAACCAATGCCGTGACCATCTATGAACGAACTGGTGGGGAAACCTGCGTGGCGCTTAGCGACAAACGACAAATCGCCCATGCCGTGCTCGACCGTGTTGTTGCCCTACGGTCCGGGTCGTCTTAGATCAAAATCAGAACGAACCTAAGAACGCCAGCGCAAAAGTCATCTCCCATCGAGTTGAAGTTTTCGGGGCGTCCGGTTTGCCAGACGAGGAGAGCTTGTGCAAGCTCGGACTCCAAGACGGCCCGCCGGTTTAGTGGGAGTTAGCGTTCAACGGCGATGATGCGAAGAACGGCGATCACGTCGCGTTGCTAGTTCGTGGTCTCCGCCGTTGGCAAGAGTGGCGACTGCCCCTTTTTTTGGACGGCGCTTGTACAAATCGATATCGGCCATCTGTAGGGCGAGGTCGAGCGGTTCGTTGTCCAAATCGAGGTTTGTGGTCCCGATACGTACGCCAACGCCGAAAAGGGAGAGGTGGCGATGAAGTTCCTTCTCAAGGTGGGCGAGGATTTCAGCTGGCTGTTGACTGAGGTCTCCAAAAATTGTGGCGGCAAACTCATCCCCTCCCAAACGTGCCGGAATTCCCTGATCGGCCAACGTGTCAGTGAGAACCCAAGCGGCTCGTTGGAGAACCTGATCGCCAACATGATGACCGTAGGTATCGTTGACCTGCTTAAAGTTCTCAAGCTCAAGCACGACCAAAACGGCCATGCGCTCACTTTTCTCCTCAACTGCGGATCGGAATGCGGTTCGGTTTAGGAGTCCAGTCAATGCATCGTGATCGGCAGCCCAGCGGAGATGCTCCTCAGCCTGAATTTGCTCGGTGATGTCTCGGGCAATGGTTGAGTAGCAGCGTTCGCCTTCGGTTGTATGAGCAACAACTGTTTGAGACATTGGTATTCGCTTGCCTGATCTGCTGACGAAAACGTTGGTCCCCGTCCACTCATTCGAACGTGCTCCAATTGCTCGATCCATTACCCGTTGAATTTCGATGGTGGGGATTTCGTTGTACCGCAGCACACTCTCTCCCCGAATGTCTTCGCCGGGTGGAATCTCCAATATTCGTCTCGCGGCCGGATTCAGGAAAATGATTCCACCCGTAGCGTCTGTTGTGCCGACGAAATCACTAACGGCATTGACCAGGTCCGCAAGAAGGCTGATCGGGAGATCGTCGGCGCGGTTTAACAATCCAGCAAAGCTTGCGACCGGACGCTCTGGCGCGCTCTTTACCTTGGTTGTCCCTCGGCTTTTCGATTGGGTCTTCTCACGCTTTTCGATCACCGAAACGCTAACAAAAGCACCACCCAAATGCAGGTTTGGAATCACTAATGGAGGGACGCGCAATTCATTGCGCATTGTTTTTACCCCATTTTCCAGCACCATCGCGGAAACTACACCAAAATCACTGCGCAGTTACTTGTGCGAACACGCACGAGTTTCCAGAAAAACGTGGCGATTGCTTGTGCGCCGCCAGTCGACTGATTGCCCAGCGCTTTGGTGTCACTGCCTTGTTGGCCTTGGAAAATGGGGGGAAACACTGCGAATCGCTCCCGTCACTGCACTAACATGCTCGCTGCGCAAGGCGAGAGATCTCGCCCGGCTTACACGCATCAATGAATCCTTCGGGAATTTGGGGTCGCGAGCGAGACGGCGACCGCAGGTCGTACGCCACTTACTGTTCAATCACCACCGGACCGCCAAAGAAGCGCGTACCGGCTCTCCAAAAGGGGTTGCTTTATATGGCCAAATGGACATTTACGTCTGAATCAGTGACTGAAGGTCACCCAGACAAAATGGCTGACCAGGTTTCCGATGCGGTTCTCGATGCCATCTTGGCCGCGGATCCAGCGGCTCGTGTGGCATGCGAGACGCTGCTCACCACCGGCCTTGTTGTCGTTGCTGGTGAAATCACTACGTCGGCTTACGTTGACATTCCAAAGCTCGTTCGGCGCACGGTCAACGGTATTGGTTATGACCATGGCGACAAGGGTTTCGACGGCAACACCTGCGCCGTGATTACCTCCATCGATGAGCAGTCACCCGATATTGCCATGGGCGTCGATAAGGCATTTGAGGCTCGCACCGAGCACGATATTGATGCCGAGCTTGATGCCCAGGGTGCTGGCGATCAAGGAATGATGTTCGGGTACGCCTGTGACGAAACCCCTGATTACATGCCGCTGCCGATCTGGTTGGCTCACCGCTTGGCTGAGCAGCTCACCAAGGTCCGCAAGAACGGCACGCTTGCCTATCTGCGTCCCGATGGCAAGACCCAAGTCACTTTCAACTATGACAACGGCATTCCCGTTGCGCTGAACACGGTGCTTATATCTACGCAGCATGCTCCGGGAGTAAACCTTGAGCGCCAACTGCACCAGGATCTGATGGAGCATGTCGTGAAGCCTTCGGTTCCGGAGCGCTTCCAGGCTGACGCTTACCGCTTCCTTTCGAACCCAACCGGCAACTTCGTTCTCGGCGGCCCCCATGCGGATACGGGCCTTACCGGTCGCAAGATCATCGTTGATACCTACGGTGGCGCTGCTCGTCACGGTGGCGGCGCGTTTTCCGGTAAGGATCCATCCAAGGTTGACCGCTCGGCCGCCTACGCCGCTCGTTGGGTGGCCAAACATGTTGTTGCCTCAGGCGCTGCTTCACGCTGTGAAGTTCAGGTTGCCTACGCCATTGGTGTGGCCCGACCAGTGTCATTGTTCGTGGAGACCTTTGGCACGGCCAAGGTTGAACCAACCTTGATCGAAGCAGCCGTTGATGCGGTGTTTGATCTTCGCCCGGCGGCCATCGGCCGAGATCTTGACCTGCGTCGCCCGATCTTCCAAAAGACCGCCGCCTATGGTCACTTTGGTCGCAACGACCCAGACTTCACCTGGGAAACCTTGAGCCGCCTTGATGCTTTTAAGGTTGCTGTCGGTTTGTAGCCGTCTCCAGCGTTGCGATTTTTCAAAGCCCATGGGTTTTGAAATGAAACGAAACGGTGAAAATCAGTCGGCCCGGTCTGTTGCTTCTCGCAACGCCGGGCCGTTTGTGTGGGAGGGGCCGTTTGCGGTTCGCTGGTTCAAGCAGCCCTGAAGGACCGGGGGAGACGGTTCCACTGCTAACCTGTCTGGCGTTCCCTTGGCTGGCTACGGCGAGCTAACTGGTGTCATTAACGAAAAGAGAGCAATACCGCTATGCCTGATAAGGCCAAAACCATTGAAGCAAACCGTAACCATGCAACGGATACCGGTTCGCCAGAAGTACAGATCGCTATCCTCACGGAACGCATCAACCACCTCAATGACCACCTCAAGATGCATAAGGGCGACCACCACACCCGTCGTGGCCTGCTCATGATGGTTGGTCGTCGCCGTCGTTTGCTCGATTACGTGAAGAACCTCAACGTTGAGCGTTACCGTGGCCTGTTGGCCAAGCATGGTCTACGTCGATAAAACAAAGTCTGAGAGAGCGGTCCTCCGGGGCCGCTTTCTGCTTTTCCGACCAATTTTCCTTTGGGTGAGTTTTGGTTGGGCTGCTATCCCTGGTCGTAAAGCCAGAGTGAGCGAAACTTTGACCTGATTAGTTCGGGTCGTAACCCAAGCAACAAAGAAGAAAAACGCGCCACACGGGCGACGTTGAAATTTAAGGAGAATCAAACACATGGCAGATGCCAAAAAAGTCTCGGTCCAAGTTTCGGGCACGAGCAAAACCCTTTCCTACGAAACGGGCAAACTCGCTCAGCAGAGCATGGGCGCAGTAGTCGCCTCCATCGACGGAACCACCGTCCTAACCACCGCCAATGCCGCCAAGAGCGTGCGTGACGGTATCGATTTCTTCCCGCTCACGGTTGACGTTGAAGAACGCGCTTACGCAGCAGGCAAGATCCCGGGCTCATTCTTCCGCCGTGAAGGCCGCCCAACCGATGCAGCAATCCTGACCTGCCGCCTCACCGACCGCCCGTTGCGCCCATCATTCCCTGATGGTTTCCGTAACGAAACCCAAATCGTCATCACCGTTATCGGTGCCGATCAGGTCAACCCGCATGACGTTCTCGCAATCAACTCCGCCTCGGCTGCCTTGATGATCTCGGGTATCCCCTTCGACGGCCCTATCGGTGCCGTTCGAATCGCGTATTCAACCGAAGGCGAATGGATTCCCCACCCAACCTTCGAAGAAGGCGCTGCCTCAACCTTTGAACTCGTTGTAGCTGGCCGTCAATTGGCCGATGGCGACGTTGCCATCATGATGGTTGAAGCCGGTGGCACCGAAACTGCTTGGGCATCGTATGAAGATGGTGCCCCAAAGGTCACCGAAGACGTCATTGCTGACGGCCTTGTGGCTTCCAAAACCTGGATCAAAGAATCGATCGCGCTGCAGCTGGAATTGGTCAAGGTTGCTGGTTCACGTGCGCCAATGTCCTACACGCCAGTGCTCGATTACGGCGACGATGTCATGGCTCGGGTTACCGAAGTGGCCACCCCGCTGCTTGGCCCCGCGACTCAGATCGTGATCAAATCCGAGCGCAACGAAGCAACCGATAAGGCTGCTTCAGAGACCGTTGCTGCGCTCAAAGAAGAGTTCCCCGGACGCGAAAAAGAGATCAAGGAAGCCGTACGTTCGCTTACCAAGAAACTTGTTCGTAAGCGCGTAACCGAGAGCGGTATCCGTATCGACGGACGTGGCCCACGTGACCTTCGAGCCGTTAGCTCCGAAGTTGGCGTCTTGCCAACCGCACACGGCACTGGCTTGTTCCAACGTGGCGAGACCCAGGTCTTGAACATATGCACACTTGCTATGCCAAAGATGAACCAGATGCTCGATACGTTGGAACCCGCCAACAAGAAGTACTTCATGCATCACTACAACATGCCTCCCTCGGCCAACGGTGAAACCGGTCGTGTTGGTTCGCCGAAGCGTCGCGAAATCGGCCACGGCAAGCTAGCGGAGCGCGCACTTCTCCCAGTGATCCCTTCGCAAGAAGAGTTCTCCTACGCAATCCGTTTGGTGTCGGAAATTTTGGCTTCAAACGGCTCAACCTCAATGGGTTCAGTCTGCTCGTCGTCGTTGTCGTTGATGGACGCCGGTGTGCCAATCAAGGCCCCTGTAGCCGGTATCGCTATGGGCTTGATCTTTGCCGAAGGTAAGTACACGACCCTTACCGACATCCTCGGTGCCGAAGACGCTTTTGGTGACATGGACTTCAAGGTTGCCGGTACCTCCGAATTCGTAACCGCGCTGCAACTCGACACCAAGATCGATGGCATCCCTGCCGACGTATTGGCCGCAGCGCTGCAGCAAGCCAAGGAAGCCCGTTTGGCCATCCTTGAGGTTATGAACGCTGCGATCGCCAAGCCCCGCTTGGAAGTCAACGAGACCGCACCAAAGATCGTTTCGTTTGAAATCCCGATGGACAAAATCGGTGAGATCATCGGCCCGAAGGGCAAGGTCATCAACGCTATGCAGCAGGAGACCGGTGCCGACATCACCATCGATGATGATGGCCGTGTAGGTATCGTGTCGATTGGTTCCACCAACGGTGCTGCCGTTACCGAAGCCCGTCGCCGGATTGAGCTGATCCTTGATCCACCGAAGGCTGAAGTTGGCGCCGTGTATATGGGCCGAGTGGTTTCCACCACGAAGTTCGGTGCATTCGTGAACATCCTCCCGGGTCGTGACGGTTTGCTGCACATCTCGAAAATCGGCAAGGGCCAGCGAGTAAATAACGTCGAAGACGTCGTGAGCCTTGGTGACTCGGTTGAAGTTCGTGTTGATGACATTGACGCCCAGGGCAAGGTTTCGTTGAGCTGGGCTGATCAGCCTGTCGGTGAGCCAGGCGAAGCTCGGGCAGAACGTGCTCCTCGGTCCGATGACCGTGGAGATCGCGGTGATCGTGGACCACGTCCTGAGCGTTCCGATCGTGGGCCCCGTCCAGAGCGCAGTGACCGCTCTGATCGTGGACCTCGCCCAGAGCGTGCACCACGTGGCGAAGCCCCGGCTGCGGTTGCCCTAAACGTCGTGAGTTTCGAAGATTCCTTCGATGCCGAAATTGCGGCCGAGTTTGGCGACCTGGGCCCAGCACCGGCCGAGGGCGATATGGCCAGCACCGAACCACGTCGTAATGACCGTGGCCGTGCCCCTCGCCGTGGCGCACCTCGTCGATAAGCCGTACGTGTTTGGCTTAGCTTCGGCTGAGTGAACGAACCAAGAAGAGCCCGTCGCAGTCACGCGGCGGGCTCTTTGCGTTGACTTCGCCCGGGATCCGAGGTGGAAAGCAGATCGATTTCTTGCGCTAACGGCAAACGGACTGCGATTTTCCGTGTTGAGTGGGCTACTCCAACGACGTCACAGGTTAACGGGCAGGTTTCGTGGCCCACTGCCAGTACAATGGAGGGCTCATGTCTTCAACCTTGGCTTCGCTTGATTCATCCGTCAATGTCACCACACTCGAATCAGGAGTCACCGTTGTAACCGAGAGGATGCCTGGCGCGCTTAGCGTCACCTCGGCCATTTGGGTGGGGATTGGTAGCCGAGATGAGGCCCCGGAGCAGGCGGGTTGCTCTCACTTCTTAGAGCACCTGCTTTTCAAGGGCACGGCTTCGCGCACGCCGCTCGATATCGCCCAAGCCATTGATGCCGTCGGCGGCGAAATGAATGCGTACACCACCAAGGAATACACCACCTTCTATACGCGGACGGTGGCCGAGGATGCTGCTCTGAGCCTCGACATTTTGTGTGACATCATCAGTCGTCCGGCGCTTCGAGACGAAGACGTTGATGCTGAGCGTCAGGTGATTCTTGAAGAAATCGCTATGCGCTCAGATGAACCGGCCGACCTGGTGCACGACATCATCCACGAGTCGCTCTATCCGGGCCATGGCTTGGGGCGCGATACTGCCGGTACCAACGAAACCGTAGAAGCAACCACTGCTAATCACATCCGTGACTTCATGGATGCTACGTATGGTTACGATCAGATCGTTGTAGCGGCTGCTGGGTTGGTGGACCATGATGCCACCGTTGCGCAGGTGGAAAGCCAGCTGCGTCGCCCGCCGTCATCTGGGGCAGCCCCTCGCCTTGCACCTATTGCGCCTTACATTCCTTGCACCGTGGTGGAAGAAGACACCGAACAGGCTCATGTGGTCGTGGCGTTCCCTTCGATCAACCGCAACGACCCTGACCGTTTCGCCTTGAGCATTCTTGATCACGTCTTCGGTGGTGGCATGTCGAGCCGATTGTTCCATGAAATTCGCGAAGTGCGCGGCTTGGCCTACTCGGTCTACTCCTACCGGTCTTCCTATGCCGACGCTGGCTTCTCGGGAATCTATGCCGGCACCGCACCGAAACGACTTATCGAGGTTCTTGATTTGATGTCGTCGGAACTTGATCGTCTGCGCGCGTATGGCTTGACCGACGATGAACTTCGCCGTGCTCGTGGATCGGTTCGCGGAGCAACTGCATTGGGTCTTGAAGATAGCGGTGCGCGTATGACCCGCATCGGCCGTTCGCAGCTCCTCAACGGAACAATCCCTCCCGTGGAAGATCTGTTGGCGCAAACCGAAGCCGTGACCCACGAAGACGTTCGCCGCGTGATTGACCGAGTGTTCACCGGTTCACCAATCGTTGCCGTCGTCGGTCCTGTCGAAGCTGCTTCGCTCGCCGGGCACCCACTTCTTGGTGGCTGAGCAAACGCCCTAGCGCTAGTCCACGGAGGCTCGGCAAACCAAAGGGGTTTCACGGCGCCGATCCACTAACCTCTGAGCCGGTAATTTCACTCTGGGGGCTGTCATGGCAAGTTCGAATACAAATGCAATTCGCGTAGCGGTGTTTGGTGCCGGTGGGCGCATGGGTGCTGAAGTGTGTCGTGCTGTGGCCGCTGATCCGGCGCTTGAGCTCGTGGCTGCAATTGATCCGTTCCATGCCGGTCTCGATCTTCGACAGGCAACCGGGGTCGATGTTCCCGGTGTACTGATTTCACCAAATTCTGAAGTGCTCAGCCGAGCCAACGTTGATGTTGCGGTCGATTTCACACACCTCGAAGCGGCAGTGGAAAACATCAAAGCCTGCGCAACAAATGGCGTGCACGTTGTTGTTGGAACCACGGGTTTCA
>JAYSVF010000070.1:0-30124 GCA_043718695.1 Acidimicrobiia bacterium
CACACTTCCGCATTTCCCTGCCGACAACCTCAACCCCGATCGGAGCAACGGCGATTTATGTATTCAGGCATGTTCCGATGATCCCCAAGTTGCCGTGCACGCCATCCGAAATCTTGCCCGCATTGGTTTTGGTCGGGTTGCGATTCGCTGGTCACAGCTTGGTTTCGGCCGAACTTCGAGTACATCGACTAGTCAAGTGACACCGCGGAATTTGTTCGGGTTCAAAGACGGCACCGCCAACCTCAAAACCGAGGATGCCGATGCCACGTTGGCCGAACACGTTTGGGTGCAACTAATCGATTCAACCGAAAAGCCCGGTGATGCTTCCTGGCTAACTGGCGGTTCGTACCTTGTCGCTCGGCGTATCAGTATGAAGATTGAGCCGTGGGATCGCACGCCACTCCGGGAGCAAGAAAACCTGATTGGCCGCACAAAAGGTTCTGGTGCGCCGCTCTCTGGCGGCACCGAGTTCTCTCCAATGGATTTTGCGCTCAAAGGCCGAGAGGATCTGCCCATTGTTGCCGAGGATTCGCACATCCGTCTGGCCCATCCCAGCCAGAACAATGGCGTTCGGATCCTTCGTCGTGGCTACAACTTCACCGATGGCACCGATGGTCTTGGGCGACTTGATGCCGGTCTATTTTTCATTGCTTTTGTTCGTGACCCAGCGAAGCAGTACATCCCAATGCAAACCAAAATGTCGAAACAAGACGGGTTGATGGAATACCTTCAACACACCGGTTCAGCCCTCTTCGCTGTTCCGCCCGGAGTGACCAAACCCGGTGGATTCATCGGCGAAACACTGTTCACGTAAGACCCTATCCGCACAACCCCCTATCCACTCTTTTCGAAAGCACACGTATGATTGACGACCTCGATACCGAAGCAACAATTGCAGCACTCGACAAAATTCTTCAAGCCGAGCTCGCCGGTGTTGTTCGGTACACCCACTCCAGTTTGATGATCGTTGGCCCGAACCGAATTCCTCTCGTGACGTTCATGCAGCAACAGGCAAATGAATCGCTGCTTCACGCTCAACAGGTGGGTGAGATTCTTACCGGCCTCGGCGGACACCCAACCCAGGCGGTTGAGCCAATTGAGGAGACCCACCGTCACGAGATTCAAGACATTCTCGCCGAAGCATTTGGGCACGAACAACGCGCCCTGAACCTCTATCGTGAACTCCTGGCCATTGTCCACGATCGAAGCGTTTACCTTGAGGAATTCGCTCGCACGATGATTGGGCAGGAAGAATTGCATGGGCTTGAACTCCGCAAAATGCTCCGAGACTTTGGCGCAAACAGCCACTCCCACTGACGCTCCGCCGCTCAATAGTTTGCAGCACTCGGTAATGGGCCAACCAACGGTTTTGGTATGTGAGGGAAAGCATTGCTCTAGCAAGGGCTCGAGCGAACTCGGCAAAGACCTACGCAAGTGTGCGGAGGTAAAAATGGTTCGGTGCCAAAACATTTGTGAAGGCCCCGTCGTTGGTTTCGAGATCGGTGGGTACCTCACATGGTTTTCGAAAATCCGGAGCAAACGTACAAAGCGAGCACTTATCGATGCGGTTCAAACTGGTCGAATTCGGCGCCGAATAGCAGCCAAGATAGCCAAACGAAAACGGGGCCGCCTTCGCTAACGGCGAAGTCGCAGAGTACGATTTGAAATTCAGCAACCAGGAATTGAGCATCACTGCTGGAACGAACAGCCGTAAACACGGCCGAATAGCGGCGCATTCGGGTGGTAGCTAGTCCAAGCCGAGTACTGTCACGAGTGCTTCGTTGACTGCTTGCAACTCAGCCGGGTTGAGTCGCCCGGCAAACTGACCTGGTGTTCGGTTGCGGGAAGGCCGATCAGCTTGCCAGAAATTATGGGGCGAGACCCGTGACCTCGGCGATAGCGATTCGAAATTCGCCGCAGGATAGCTGGTAGAATTTTCGCGACTTTTGTATGTGAGGAGCGTTCTAAACAAGGCTTCAAGGCGTTGTTCCGTCGCAACGTCTTGAGGCTGCCAATGAGTTGGTAGGCGCCCAATGCAAAAGCCGAGGAAGCCCGGGTGACCACCAAAGACTGCGTAGGAATCTATGCAGCGGTTTGGATGATATTGAACATCGTGCCGTTACTGTCGGCGAGAACAGCAAAGCGTCCTGCTTCGATCGTGGTTGGCGGCATACAAACTGTTCCACCGAGTTCTGCAGCTTTCGCTGCGGCATCATCGGCATTTTCGACGGCGAAGTACACTCCCCAGAAGTTTGGCATTTCAGCCATGGCTTCGGGCTTTGGCATCATGCCCGCAATCATGTTGCCGGCGACCCCGAATTCAATGTATGCGTCACTCCCGCCGACCGACCATCCAAACACTTCTGAATAAAACGCCTTTGACCCTTCAATGTTGTCCGTCGTGAGTTCAATCCAGGTCATGGCTCCGGGTTCGCCATATACTTGAGCGCCGGTGTGTAGTGCTGGCTGCCAGATACCGAACACGGTTCCAAATGGATCGATGAAAACGCCCATTCGGCCAAGGTCGCCAACATCCATCACGGGGAACATCGCCGATCCGCCGAGAGCTTCCACTTTGGCAAGCGTTGCATCGGCATCGGAGACTGCCACGTACGTGCTCCATGCCTCGAATTGCTGCGGGTTCCATCTTCGGCATTATTCCCGCGGCGCTGGAGCCGTTCAGCGTGGCGTTGCGATAGCCGCCGAATGCCTCGTCGCCTTCGGGAACCTCCACCCAAACAATCCGGAGTAAAAAGCCGAAGTTTTCTCCACGTCGGCGGTGACGAGGTCGGCCCAACATGGCATTCCCGGCTCGTACGAAGTCACAATCATTTTGAGTTCCTTTGGTCTAGGTGAACGATGCCAGTATTTCATTCAAGAAGCGGTTCGTGTTTCGGGTTTCGTTACCGCGTCAGCGCCGGACCGGGAACTTGGGCGATACTCAACGAGTGGCAGAACGTATCGGTCGACCCCGGTCGGGGAAAAGCGGAAAAGCCTTGCTCCTCACCATCTTGGGGGAGTTCGTGCTCCCAAACGGTGGGTCCGTGTGGACTTCGACGGTGATTGAAACCCTTGGGCTGCTCGGAGTTGGGGAATCAAATGCCCGTCAGGCAGCATCCCGGCTTGGCGAAGAAGGAATTTTGGCTCCCGTCAAGATGGGGCGTTCAACTCGTTGGGACCTAACCCCTCGGGGTCAACGCGTCCTGAGCGCCGGGGCGGAGCGTATTTACGAGTTCGGCTCGAGCGATCAGGTTTGGGATAGCCAGTGGTTGCTGGTCCTGACTTCGGTGCCCGAAGAGATTCGCGAAAAACGCCATCAGGTCAAACGGCAATTGGAGTTCGCGGGGTTTGGTTTCCTCAGCGCTGGTGTGGCCGTATCGCCCCATGCTGACCGCGAAAAGGAGACCCAAGCCATTCTCGAAGCGCTTGAACTGGATCCTCGTCCACTTGTTTTCCGGGCGTCGGCGGGCGCATTTTTGCCTGACCGTGAGGTCATCGGGCGTGCGTGGGATCTTGATGCGTTGTCGGGAAAGTATGAGATTTTCCTCAAAGAGTTTGCTCGCGTTCGTCCAAACGGCGGGGTTGCTTGCTTTGAGTCACTCGTCATGCTGGTGCACGAGTGGAGGCGGTTTCCTTTTGAAGATCCCGAGATTCCGTTGGAGTTGCTCCCAACGAAATGGCCAGGAAAACGGTCCAAGCAGTTGTTCGATGATCGTCGTGCCCTTTGGTCGCCAGCTGCGGTGGACTGGTACCGCTCTTTGGAATCGAAGCCGAATTAATTCTTCTACAAATTGTTGACGTTTCTCAACTATCTTGTAGCATGTCGCCAGTAAGTCCTGCTTGAGAGGAAATACCAGTGAGTGCCCAAACTGTCTCGTTCAAAACGAACCCGGAGCAGCTGCATCATTGGGCTCTTAGCGTTCAGGGCCCCGTGGCCACACTCACCATGCGGGTCACGCCCACCGAAGGTCTGCGTGATGACTACGAGCTGAAACTGAACTCTTACGATCTTTCTGTCGACATTGAACTGTCCGATATCGTCACCCGTCTGCGTTTTGAGCATCCAGAGGTGAAAGCGGTTGTCGTGATCGGTGGTGTCGACAAGGTGTTCTGTGCCGGCGCCAATATTCAGATGCTCGCGGGATCAACGCACGGTCACAAGGTCAACTTCTGTAAGATGACCAATGAGACCCGCAACATGATCGAAGAATCAGGCACGCACGCCGGGCAGGGATGGATTGCTGCGGTGAATGGAACCGCTGCCGGTGGAGGCTATGAACTGGCCCTGGCCTGCGATGAAATCGTCATGATTGATGATCGCGCCTCAGCCGTTTCACTACCCGAAGTTCCGTTGCTTGCCGTGCTTCCCGGCACCGGCGGTCTTACTCGTCTCGTGGATAAACGCCTGATCCGTCGCGATCTTGCCGACGTGTTCTCTACCCGCACTGAAGGTTGCAAGGCTCCTCAAGCGTTGGAGTGGCGCCTTGTAGACCATATCGCCCCTCGTTCTGAATTTGATGCGTTGGTGGCCAGCCGGGCAAACGATTGGGTCGCCCGTTCCGACCGCCCCGATTCCGCTGTTGGTGTAACCCTTCCGATTTTTGGTTCTTCGTGCTTGATTTCCGAAGACGGGTTCTCTTCAACGTATGTGGACGTATCAATCGATCGATCACTCAATGCCGCCACGTTTGTGGTGCGTGGCCCAAGCGGTGTGCAGTCTAAAACGGGGGAAGAGCTTCGTTCAGCGGGGGAGAGCGCTTGGCTTTTGCGAGCAGCGTTTGAGCTCGATTACGCCATGCTGCACTTCCGATTCAACGAACCAGAAATCGGCACGTGGGTGCTTCGTGCCGAAGGTTCTGCAGCGGATGTCTTGGCAGCAGAAGCGGTCCTGGCTTCAACCCACTGGTTGGCTCGAGAAACGAAATTATTGTGGGCTCGGGTAATGAAACGTCTCGACCTTTCTGCCCGCACCTTGGTGGCACTGGTTGAGCCCACGAGTTGTTTTGCTGGGCTGCTCGCCGAACTGGTTTTGGCCGCCGACCGTTCGTTCATGTTGGAAGGCGAAGCCGAAGATGCCCCAGGTGCACTGGCGTTACTGCAACTTTCCGTGGCCAACAACGGCTGGTTTCCCATGTCCAACGGATTGAGTCGGTTGGCCAGCCGTTTTTGGGGTCGTGATGACGCGCTCCAAACCGCAACGGCACAAATCGGGATCGCGCTCGATGCCAAAGCCGCACTGCATGCCGAGCTCGTTACCTTCGCACCCGACGATATTGATTACCCCGACGATGTCCGCATGGCTCTCGAAGAACGAGCGAGCTTCTCTCCCGACGCGCTAACCGCCATGGAAGCAAACTTCCGATTTGTTGGCCCTGAAACGATCGAAACGAAGATCTTTGCCCGGCTTTCGGCTTGGCAGAACTGGATTTTTCAACGCCCCAATGCGGTTGGTCCCAATGGCGCACTGCAGCGCTACGGCACAGGATCGCGCCCCGAGTTTGACAAGAACCGAATCTGACAAGAAACGAGTTTGATCATGACCAACACGTTTGCCCCCGTCGACATTGACGCCAAGATCCCCAACAACGTTGAGCTTTCGGGTGACCGTCGCCTCCAGCGTGCATTGGAAAGTTGGCAGCCCAAGTTTTTGTCATGGTGGCGCGAGATGGGGCCAACCTCGTTCAAGGACAACCCAATTTTTCTGCGGACGGCCATTGCCGTGGGCCAAGAAGGATGGGCGCATTTTGATCACGTCCCAATGCCCGAATATCGGTGGGGCATCTTCTTGGCTGAACAGGAACAGGATCGCAAAATTGCCTTTGGCGATCACAAAGGCAAAACGGTTTGGCAAGAAGTGCCGGGGGAGTATCGCTCCGAATTGCGTCGCCTTCTCGTGGTGCAAGGTGACACTGAGCCTGCCTCGGTTGAGCAGCAACGTCACCTTTGTATGACGGCTCCGAGTTTGTATGACCTTCGCAATTTGTTTCAGATCAACGTTGAGGAAGGTCGTCACCTGTGGGCCATGGTGTACTTGTTGCATCGTCACTTCGGTAGTGACGGGCGTGATGAGGCCGACGAAATGCTGGAACGCCATTCGGGTGACCCAGATAGCCCGCGGATTCTCGGGGCATTCAACGAGCCGACACCGGATTGGCTGTCATTCTTCCTGTTTACCTATTTCACTGATCGTGATGGCAAATTCCAGTTGGCATCGTTGCGTGAATCAGCGTTTGATCCGCTTTCGCGAACGTGTGACTTCATGTTGCGTGAAGAAGCACACCATATGTTTGTTGGCGCATCAGGAATTTCGCGGGTCATCGATCGCAGTGTGCAACTCACCAAGGAACACAACACTGATGATATTCGCGCATACGGTGCCATTGACATCGCCACGTTGCAGCGGTACTTGAACTTTCACTTCAGTGTGTCGCTCGATCTGTTCGGTTCTGAAACCTCTACAAACGCTGCGAACTATTTTGCTGCGGGGTTGAAGGGTCGTTTCCAAGAAGAGAAGCGTGAAGACGATCACCTTCTCAAAGACTTGATGCGAAGCGTGCCGTTGTTTGCCGAGAACAGCATCGGTACCCGCGAGGCCACGCAGCTATCGGCACTCAACGAAACCCTGCGTGACGATTACATTGTGGATTGCCAAAAGGGCGTCGATCGTTGGAATCGTGCTTTGGCCGAAATTGGCAAGAAGCTCACGTTGCCTCATGTTGGCTTTAGTCGAGCCGTGGGAACCTTCCGCGGTGCACGGATTTCACCGACCGGTCAAGTGATGACCGAAGCAGAGTGGGAAGCATCCGTTGATGAATTTCTGCCGTCGGCGTCGGATCGTCGCTACGTTGAATCGTTGATGGTTGGCGTACATGAGCGAGGCAAAATGGCCGGCTGGTTGGCTGCACCGACGAATGGCATTCACGGCCGCCCGGTCGACTTCGATTACGTCAAGGCCTAAGTGGTGCAGGGAAGCGGAAGTCATTACGTAGTGGTTCCCCACAGTTCCAGCACCACTGCGAAATTCACGCCGAAATCACTACGTCATGATTTACGCGAACACGCACCAGCGCAATAACAGCCGATTTGATTCGACAGGATTGGCCACCGGCGACGACAGCAAACAATGTGTGTTCGGCCTTTCGCCTTTTGCTGCTTAGCTTCTGACCGCACAACTTTGACTACCAGCCTGCTTCCGGGGGGAAACCATGCCAACAAACTACTCCGCGAACTACAACGCAGGCCACTGGCTCCTCGATCGCAACATCGAGGCGGGCCGTGGTGACAACGTCGCTATCCGAAGTCGTGGGGCTGATTACACCTACAGCGACGTGATGCGAGCAACTTGGCGGGCCCAAAACGCACTGGCCAACCTTGGGGTAGGTGCAGGCGAGCGTGTAGTGATTCTTGCCAATGACGGCCTCGACATGGTCGCTTGGCTGATTGGATGCCTCCGATCCGGAATAATTCCCATTCCGGTTTCCACCATGCTCACGGGAGCCGATGTGGGCATGATCGCCAACGATGCGCAGGCGGTAGCCTTGGTTGCATCGCCGGAATACGAACCGCTGATCGTGCCAGCTACCACCCAAGCGACAAACATTCGCCACGTCGTGCTGCTCGATGAAGCCTCAGATACATCGTTGAACAAAGCGTCGAACAAAGCGGCGAACCAAGCGGCGAACCAAGCGTCCGATACAGAGTCGAACCGAGCGTCAAACAAAGTGCCGGATACAGAGTCGGATACAGAGTCGGTTAAAGCGGGCGACGGGAGTTCATCAGCAGGCGGGCCGAATCGTTCGGCTTGGTCGACATACTCCGATGAGTCCGAAGCGGCTCTCGCTCCAACTACGGCTGATTCCCCGGCCTTTTGGCTTTATAGCTCGGGTACCACTGGGCTGCCGAAGGGAGTCATGCACTGCCATGGAAGCATGGAAGCGACGTATGAAACCTATGCGCGCAAAGTACTTGAGGTTACCCCCAATGACCGGTTCCTCTCCGTCGCCAAACTGTTCTTCGCCTACGGTCTCGGCAACTCGTTGACGTTCCCGTTCGGTGCTGGGGCAACCACGATTTTGGAACCCTCGCGACCAGCGCCCCTGTTCTATTGCAACCTGGTCCGCGACGAAGCACCAACGCTGTTCTTTGCCAGCCCGGGGTTCGTCGCCGGGGTGCTCGATACTGATACGCCCGTCTCCGCATTCTCCTCAGTTCGAGCAACCGTTACTGCGGGCGAAACGCTCCCTGCTGACCTTCAACGTCGGTTCGCAGCGCGATTCGAACACCCCGTGCTCGATGGGATCGGTTCAACCGAGGCGCTGCATATTTTCCTGTCGAATTCGCTCGAAGACCAGCGCCCAGGATCAACGGGAACCGCGGTTCCTGGCTACGAACTTCGCCTCACCGGAGATGACAACAAAGACGTGGTGGAGCCTGATGCGCCGGGTTACCTTCACGTCCGCGGGCCTTCGACGGCGATTGGCTACTGGAATCGCCCGCAAGCAACCGAGGCAGCCTTTGGTGCCGATGGATGGGTAAAAACCGGCGACGTGTACACCTGCTCAGCCGATGGACACTGGACGTTTCTCGGACGCAACAACGACATGATCAAAGCCGGTGGCATCTGGGTATCACCAGCTGAAGTTGAAGCAGTTCTCGTGGAGCATCCCGATGTTTTGGAAGCGGCGGTCGTAGGTACACGTAACGATGCCTGGCTTGAGGAGGTCACGGCCTTTCTCGTGGCAAGAACCGGTTGCACCATAAACCCCGAAGCCATTGACACGCACTGCCGTGACCGAATGGCGGCATTCAAACGCCCCCGTCGGCTGATCGTGGTTGATTCGTTCCCGAAAACCGCGACCGGAAAGATTCAACGGTTCGCCCTCCGAGACCGTCTAGCGAACTAGTGCGTGTTCGCACAAGTAATTGCGCGCACATGCACTACAGGTTGCAAATTTTCTGACGGTTACCGATGGCCGATCGGAGCTTTCTGGCAGGACACCACCGAGTTTCTCTAGTCAACGTTGTTGCCGACAAAGGGTGGTGAAGCGATCGACTCGTTCGTCGTCGCCACCGAGAAAGAGTGTAAGCACACCTATTACTCGTTCGCGATCGATTGAGCCTATGGCAAGCATTTCTTCTATGTCGGCCCAGTCTTTGGTTCGGTTGAAGAACGCCTTGAAGACCGTCAAATCGGTGCACGCCAAGAAGGGAATTTCTTCGCCTGCGAACGTTTGCACCTTGGCTCTCAGTGCTGCTTGTTCATGGAAGTCGGTGGTGTTGAGGAACAAATCAATCGGAGTGGGGCCCCAGAACAAACGGATTTGACCATCGCGTGCCAACACCGCCACATCAGCTTCGGTCCACGCAACCTCTTTGGGAAGCGCAGCAGCTACCTCTGCTGCTTCGTTTCCCCCCACGAAAATGTTGCAGTCAATGTCGACGGTTCCACGTGCTCGTTCTGTGCACCAAGCCAACGCCAGTGCGCCACCAAAGGCGTGAGCAAATCCGCCTGCGCGCATGCTCTGGTGCAAACGCACGATCTTTTCGGTGAGCGTGGTCATGGGCGTGGCGGGTGCGGTCATCGGCGAGCGCCGAAGATCGGAAAGCTCAGCGTTCGATTCACGCGGAGCGGAAACTGCGAGGCAAGTTCAAGCGCTTCAAGAAGTTCTTCGCCCCGTGTTTGCCCCCGGTCGGTCTTTGGAACCGCTGCAACCAGAAACGGTTCCACGGTGAAGCCGGCATCGGCGATCACTCTTTCGGCTACCCGGTTGGTGGGCGATTTATGACCGTTTTCATAAGCGGAGAGCGTGGCATGTGATGTCGCTGATCGAGCAGCTAGAGCCCTTTGGCTAAGGCCACTTCGGGTTCTGCAGAATCGAAGCACATTCTCAATGTTCATCATCTCATGGTATCCGATTGAATAACAATGGTCAATAGCCTCGCTCGCGGTCGACGGGGGAGATGAGCGGTTCGCCCTGCTCGAGAAGGGAGATGTTCTGCGCCATGCGCGTGGCCAGTGCGTTCACATACGAGGCGTTGGCTCCCGCGGTATGGGGCGTGAGTACGAGGCCCGGTACATGCCAATGGGGTGAGTCTGCGGGGAGGGGTTCTGGCTCCCAAACGTCGATTACCGCGCTGCGAAGCTTGCCCGTTGCAAGCCGCTCAACCACCGCGTCGATATCCACGATTCCTCCGCGAGATACATCGACCAGTACAGCGTTGTGAGCCAAAGCGTCGAGTTGTTCGGGCCCTATGGCGGCGGTTGTCGCTCCAGTTCGGGGGAGCAGCACGATCACCGCATCTGCACCGCGCATTGCCTCCGTGGTCTGGTCGGGCCCGAAGACCTCCGCTACTCCGGGTACCGGCTCAGGAGTTCGCCTGGTGCCCACAATCCGCACGGCAAAGGGCTGAAGCAGGCGGGCGACGTCGGCGCCGATGGTTCCGAGACCGAGGATGCACACAGTCGATCCAGCGACAGGCCGTGCATCCCACACTGGACGCCACACGGTTTCGCGTTGTTGGGCATGAAGGCGATCAAAGCCCTTATGGGCGGAGAGAAGTGCGCCGACGATCCACTCCGACATCGCGGGTAGGTGGACACCCGATGCGTTCGCCACGATCACCTCGCTCCGAAGCCCTACTGCCGGGAGCAACCCATCAACCCCGGCGCCGACGGCATGAAGAAGCCGTAATCGCTGCGCGATGGGCCAATGCTCGCGTGGCGGAAGATGCGCGACTAGCACTTCGATGCTGGGAAGGGCTTCAACAAAGGCGGCCTCGTCGGCGAGTCCAATCACTTCTCGGTGCGGCATGACCGGGCGAAGCCACGCAGCGATTGCCTCAGGATATGCGTGGACGATGGGGATACTCGATGGCGTCACGATGATCGCTTTCGTTTCGGGCGCACAACCGCGCCAGAGCCACTCAAGTCGACGGGGCCTGCCCACGCAAATGCTCTCGTTGCAATCATGAATGTCGTGCTAACCCAGTTAGGTTTCACATCGTTTCGTTCCACCAGCTCAAGGTTTGCAGAAAACACCACCCGGGTACGCTCGTGAAACCCAAGAGAGCCTGGAGCTGATCGAGTTCGTCCGGCCCGAATACCAACTACGTCTTTGAGCGGTCTGAAAACATTGCTTCGGGGGTGAACGTTTTGAGATTCGCGTCATTTGCCGAAGGGGCGAGGCCATTGCGGGCCCATATGCCGTAAGTGATTTCGTCGGCGAGTTGTCCCCGCTTAAACGCTGCTCGGCGCAGGTGCTCCACTTGTACTGGAGTAACCGGCCGATCTTGCCATTTCGCTTCGCCTACGAGCACGGCCTGGTTTGCGGCGTTAAGACCCAGCACGTCAATTTCGACCGTCTCATCGAGCCACCACCGGCCGATTAATGCTTCGGGGAGATCCCCGCTGGCGACGGCGCGAATGGCATGAAGGCGGGCAATTTCTTCGAACACTGATTGTACGTGTGCTTCCCATCTTGGTTGGGCTCGTTTGAGCACGACGCCTCCCTGCCCTCCGTCGATGAGCTCCGCATCGGCCCGCAAGACGCTGAACCAGAACCGAATGTAGGGATCGGTGAGGCGATAGAGAGGATCCGCTGTCGTTGGTGATCCGAGGGGACGCTCCGCAGACACATAGCCGGAACGTTGTAGTTGCGTCAACGTTGCATCGATTCGTTGCTGTGCTCGGCTGGCAATTTTTGACCGCCGAACCGGACCATTGCCCATGGTTGCCAACACCCGTTCGTATCCCGATCGAAAATCGAGATCCTCAAACATGATGTCGAGCGCGTCTCGCAGGAGGACGCTATTTGGCTGACCAGCGAGCCGGGCAAGGTTGGCTTCGACCGTCTCTTCAGGGTGCCATTCCTTTAGATGAAGCGGATAGCCTCCGCAAGCGGCATAGGCGTGCACGACGGACTCTCCATCGGGATTACCCAAAAACGATGCGGCTTCCCACGGGTCGAACGGCTCGACGCGAAGCTCGGGTTTGGCACGGCGATAGAGCCCGCCTTCGGGTCCGACGAGCTTTCGCATCGATGACACTGCCGATCCGCAAATGATGAGTAACAGTTGGCAGTTCGTAGGTTTTTGATCCCAGGTCGCGGCGAGAACATCTCCGAAATCGGAGCGGGCGGCGCCGAGCCTTGGCGCCTCATCAAGCACGACGACCAGTGGACGGGTTTGGGCAATTCGGAAGAAGAAGCGCAGGGCTGATTCAAGATTCTGAAAACCACCGCCGGCAAGATCTGCATCAGCACCCAGGGCTCGTTGGGATGCTTCGTAGAGCCGAGCCATTTGGTCGGTCTCGGTGTCGTTGCGTGTTGCGGTGAAGAACACGCAAGGGAGTTGCTCCGTGAAGGTTGAGAGCAAGAACGTCTTCCCCACGCGCCTCCGACCCCAAACGACAGCCATCTGGGGCTCACCAGACCGGGCCCGTTCCCAAGCCGATCGAAGTTCGCTCAGCTCACGCGCTCTGCCGTGGATCATCCTTAGATGCTACACTCTGTTTGTACTACAAAGAGAATGTGGTACCAAAAGTGTATTTTCTACAGTGCATCAGCCCTCCGGGCACCTCGGTGCGGCATTACCGGACGAAGCCAAGAGAGATCGCCTCCGGGTATGCATGGACGATGGGGATGCTCGACGGCGTCACGATTGTCGCTTCCTTTCGCGCTTAACCGCGCCAGGGCCACTCAAGTCGACGGAGACCGCCCACGCAAATGCTCTCGTTGCAGTGACGGATGTTGAATGAACCAGTTCGGTTTCGCTCGTTGGTGCTCAGGATCTCGAAAATCAACGTCCTCACGGATCGATGAAGATGAGGTAGCCAGAATTCGGCTCGACCCCAAACTCTCTTTTGTCGGCGACGAGGCTTCTCGAAAGCGCGACCATGGACTTGTTCTGCGGATGCACGGTCCAGATTACGTAGCGCTTTCCCGACCGTTCGCGCGCATCGGCGAGGACGGCCACGAAAAACTCCCGGCCCAAACCGTGGCCCCGACGTCGATGATCGATCATCAGCGCACTTATGTATTGAGCCCCAGGAAAAGCGGAAGCTGGGTGATGGACAGCAGCTCCGAGTATGTTGCCATCGTCGTCGGCCAAAAGCACTGCACTCAGCGGATCAAACCGATGTGAAGCCGCACCGCCATCAAGAACGTATGCCTCGACCTCGGCTACCCATGGTTCAGGGTTTGGGGTTCGTTCGATTTCACGGAGCCGTCGAACGCTGCTGGCCCGTAATCGTATGAGTTTCACTGTTCGGTGAGGTGGGCTTCAATCGCTGCCCGCTGGCTCTCTAGGAATGATGACGTGAACTGTGCGGGAACCGGGCGGGTTGATCCAGCCATGTACGTGAGATAGGCCTCGATCGCCTCAGGATTGTCCTCAGCCACACTGGCCGACAGCGCTTCGGCAAACTCCCGCAGAAAGAGCTGGCGCTGATCGGGTGGTAGGTCGATCGCGAAACTTGCCTCTTCCAAACCAACGGGTGAAGGGTCCGGCCGCTGGCATTCGACTACTAGCCGGGTAAAAAGTTGTGTGTAGCGAGATACGGCATTGGACTGGTTGATCGTGTCCTGCGGCACCATAAGCAGCATTCGTCCGGTTTTGCCATCCCGCACTGAGATCGGCCTTATGAAAGCTTCATCAACTACCTCAGCCCGACGAAGATCAGAGGTTGTGTACGAAGAATGAGTGGCCGCGATCATCTGTCAGAGCTTACCGTAATGTTGTCAACACGCTTGACGAAATATCGACAAGTCGCTTGTCGTGGCATTTCGTGTTGGTCTTGTTGTAGGGCGAGTGGGGCTCGAACCCACGACCGAAGGATTATGAGAGCGAATCCGCCGATCCGTCTCGTGTTGGTTTGTGCCTCTGACCTAGGTAAACGTCCGGTTCGAGTCCATTTAGGTCCGTCTGATCCGGGGTGATTTGAGGCAGTTCGTGGGACAAACCGTGGGACAAAGTTTCGGATCGAGGCACGTTCAGTTCGCGGACGTCGAGCCAACTGCGGAGATCGTTTGTTACGGTTGGTGTCGACATTTCATCGAAAAGTGAACGGGCGTCTAGCAGTCCTGCGTCACGCAGGCAGTGCAATTGCTCATCCCGAAACCGGTCAAAGACGTCTCCAGATGTGCGGACCACGCGGAACCACGGAAGCCCCAAATTTCGTGCGGCCGCCAGGTAGACCGGGACTGCTCTGGCGTACACTGATTGCAGCCCCGAGGCTCTGAGCATTTGCCTTATGTCTACGACCGAACGTTCGTTGAGTAACGAATCTAAGGCGGCGCAAAACCGATCTGCGGGTCGATCAGGTAAGGGTGAGGTGTTTCCGAGGATGCGAACTTCGTCGCCAACGTGTACTGGGCCATTAGCGACAGCCATTGCGAGGATGCCGCGGCGTGCACCCAAAGATGACCAATCTTGTATTCCTTTTAGTTGAGCGCATGGCTCGCAAGTCATTGTGAGCCAGATTACGGCGCCACTGCTGAACCCCAACAAGTCCCCCGGACTGACCGCTTCACAAAAGTCTGTAATCTCGAGATTCCATCGGAGCCTGTCGGCGTGCTCTCCGGCAGCTGAATACACTTCGGCGTCTCCCAGGAGTAGTTGCCGGGGGCTCAAGGGATCCTCGTGCACGGTGTCTAATACTCCGCGTCCGCGTCGAATTTCTATTGAGCCAACGGTAGTCATCGGCAGACCTGTGTGTCGTTTGACTTTAAGTTTTGTGACCTTCATTGAACGCGTCCGTCGATAAGCTCGCTTAGCAATTCTTGCTGCTCACGAATAGCAAGGGAAGCTATGACTGGCGACTCCGTTTGCGTAGTGACTCCGCAATCGCAAATGTGACTAAGGGTTGGAGTGAATGCGTCTTTTCCTTGGGCATCTAAAGGCGCTGCGCACCCAGAGCAGTGAACCTCGGCGAGCGTTGTTGCGGTCAACGGCCCAGCAAGCTGGGCCATAAGCATCCGAAGTCGGGCTCCCCTAAAGATACGGTTTCCAACCCGAATCGCTGAATAGGTATCGTCAATGCAGCGGTACTGCCTTCCGTTCTTGCGACGGTAACCATGAACGTGTAGCCCCTGATCCTCGCGCCGATCACCGATGAAGAGCACAGCCGGGTTGGATGGCCAGATTTCGACACCATCCAGCGTTGCCACCGGAATGACGAGTTCGTCGGGCTGATGCAAAGTGGCCGGGCGGGCGCCAAACGCAGTGTCGAAGCGCTCCTGGAGCTCAACGAATGGGGTACTCGCCACTTCCTTACTTGTTAGGGACATCCTCCCGCAGTTGCAGATATGTTCTTGCACAGGTGCGGACTGATGAACGAGATCGTCAATGATCAGCCCACATCCGCATCGGATCGCAGCCGTAGGAATTCCGAGCAATCTCGCGACGCTGAACCTAGTCAGCGCATCGCTTTCAATCCGGAATTCGCCGGAAACGCAGCGCACTTCGACGGCATCATAGGTGTCGTCAATCATTTTGCGCTCTTGCCCGCGGCGCCGTAAATGCACATGCACTCCAACACTCTCCTCGGACTCGCTCATGGTGGAAACAATTGCTGGTAGCGCAGCCCAGACCGCAAGTTGCGCGTCGGGCAAGTTGGTTAGGTCAATAGTGGTTTCGTTCGATGCCATGCAAGCATCGTGAAGTCACTGCGGCGCGACAAGGGATCAGGGGATCTCTGCAAGCGTGCGACGCAAAGCAATCTTCATTCTGGCAGCCAACCAGATGCGAAGGTTCTTGTCGTCGCCGGTTGCTTGCGCTTCGAGGACCCACTGATTGAGCAGACCGATTTGGCGGAACTCGTTTCGGCAACATACGGGAACTCCGAGAGCCCATGAAGTAGCGGAAGCGGCTACAACTGCTGCGACCCCGGTACCTTCAGCAAACCTCTGCGATTTTACGACGGCACGAATGACCTCTGACGCCAACATGGGTACCACTGCTAAACGGGCATCGATTTCTGCGGTCGGTCGAGCCCCTAGTCGAAGGCCGTGTCGAACCGCTATCTCAACGAGATCTCGCAGGGGTGCATTCGATTGCGGAAGCAGTTTGATCGAGTCGGCCGGGTACAGCGCCTGCTCTGTGGCAAGGGAATGATCTGACTTAAAGATAGAAACCAGAACCGCAGTGAGAGCGCCCTCGGCCTCGCCGAACTCTATCTCATGGCTCGCGAAGGAGTGCCGGTCAACCTGCTCGCTGCCATGCCCGTAAGGGAACGCTCTCAGCCTCAGGTCCCAGTCTTCGACCCTCAGTCGACTCGGTCGCATGGTTCATCCGCCCAGGCGGCAATCTCTGCGATCGCGGCTCTAACTTCCTCGCTGTCAGGTTCAAGAAACTTCGGAGCAGTTGCATTTGCAACTCTCGTGAAGATATCGACGTAGAGCTGGTGCCAGCTCTGGTAGTCCCGGCGAGATCTAGTCCGCGAATCCGGGTGCAGAAACGCCTCGCTTACCTTGGAAGGGTCGCCATCGGTTAGGTCGTATAGATCCTGAGTAAGCGTGGCCAGATCCTGGAGAAATCGAGTCGCATTTCGGAGATGGCCCAGATCGAACTTGCTCTTTGGTTGCGCTTCGCAGCCGATCACCGTAAGCACCTGTTGAGGCACTAGACCAGAGCACGTCTCTATACGCTTTACAAGTGAACTACAGGCACGCAGACAAGCTGCTGCGGACTCTTCGTCGCCCATCGCGTCCACAGCGGGCTTCCGGTGTTGGAGAATCGGTAACATAAGGCCCGCAGGTGGAGCCGAGGGCTGCGAGTCAAGGTCAAACGGCTCGTTCGCCGAAATCTCGTTGTTTTTGTCAAAGGACACTGGAAAGGCTCCGGTTTTCGCGAATACGCGAATATTCGGCAAGTTAAAGGGCAAACTGTAGCTCATGGACGAAAGACGGGATGGGAGCGTGGATGGCCAGCTCACGCTCCCCCCTTTCGAGGATTTGCTCATCGGAGCGCTCCTCGAGGCAGAAGGAGTGTGGGGCTTTGATGCAACTCGTCCGAGCCGCCGAAACGATGGCCTTCATGTCCAGGCCATTGCGAAATACCTTGACTTGGAAGCGGGCCGCGTCGGGCTCGGTGCCGCCCGCACACCCAGCAGGGCAACCCTACAAAGGGCCGTCAGTGGATATGGCTGCCCGATGGCCTTCCTCGAGGAATTGATTACCGCCTTCGGGCTAGAACCCGCTGAAAAGCTGCGAAAAGCGCTGAGAGCGGATCGAGGCCGACGGCCCGTTGGGGAGGGGATTCGATTCGCTGGCCCACCGGAAGAAGAACTCGGACCGAGCTTCAGCGAGTCCGTCATCTTAGGCGCAGTCGTCCACGGCCAGGTTGGCGAAGAAGGCCGCTTGACTCGGGTGCAGGCGAGGTTTGAAATCCCTTTGGACAGCGAGAGCTTCAAACTCGCAGTTCCGGAAGGGGTTAACTCGGTAATTGTTCGGAGCCGAGGGCGTGGCCGGAGGCTCGCTCTAAGCGGGCCAACTGCAATCGAACTCCCAGTGCCCCGAAGGGCTGGCGAGATGCGAAGGTCCATAGAGGTGGTCTTCGCTTTCGATCCGAATCGCCCGCAGTACGAGTTCAGGTTTGATGCCCTCGTACCTTGTGCTTCGGTCGTGTTACGGCTTGAACTTCCGTTCCGGAATGTCAACTGCTCGGCCTGCGACTGGCCTCCGGACGTGTCCAGTCCATTTTCCAAACGAGCTATGCCCGCAGCCCTGCTTGCCGAGCGCTTTTTCGTTCGGATCAACGGAGCGGGAGCTGGTTTTCAGTGGGACCCTAAGACCAGACAGCCCGCCGGCTCCAGTAGTACCTAACCACCACCGCGTCGACGTTTGTAGAAGTCCAGCTAGTTTTCGTGCTGGTGTTCCAGCGAGCAGGAGTTCCTCCACAACCGATGTGTAGTTTGTAACGTCGGCCGTCAGGAATGTCGAAAGACCAGTTATTACCTTGAGGATCGTCCGCTAGCTCCCACCGATTTGCCCAACCGCTACCTCCACCTTCCAATTCGACCCAAACACCGACGACCAAACTGTTTGAGGTATCGAGGAAGCAACGGACGGTGCCAGATTGTGAGGCAGCGCTAGCTGGGAGCGGAGAGAGCGTGATCCCGGTCAACAAGCAAAGAGAGAAGGCAGCCCGGCAGATGAATGAGGGTGTATTTGTCATGATTAGAGCGTGAAGGCTCCCAGGCGCGACTAAGGCGCGTGCACTCTGGCGTGTCCGGGCGCCCAAAAGGGTGGACTCGTTGCTCGGTGAGTAAGTAGAAACGCACGACGGATACAGAGGACCTGCCCGGTGGGTCGCTATCGAACTAGTGACTAAATTTCTTATGGAGTTGGTGTTTGGATCGACTGATTCCTTGGAGTGTTACAACCGCTGGTGCGAGTGACCCGTGTTGAATTAGTGCTTTGCCTGCTGGCATTTCACGTAACGCTTTGCGCTGGATCAAAGGAAGTGTGGCGACGCTTGGTCGGTCGTCGTTGCGCTGGTATTTTGTAAGCGCGCTTGGGAGGTGTTCGTCGCCGCTGATGCTTTCGACGTAGCTGAGGCCTTCGAGGTCACTCATTCCGGGGAACCAGATCTTGGTTAGGAAGTTCGTGAGCAGCACGTCGGATCGTGGGCCGAACTTTGCTTTGATTTGTGCGATTGATTGCCAGATCGTCACAAGTTGCACGCCCATGCCCGCAAGTGTTGATGCCCAGACGGGGAGGTCGTCGAGTCTCATGTTGCCTGCTTCGTCGATGAGCAACAGAATTTCCGGATCGATCGTATGCCCGCTTAGGTTGCGCTGATTGACTTGACCGATGAGATCGCCGACGAGTCCGCCGAGTACTCCTGCCGATCGTTCGTGGTCGATGAGTGGTGCAACGATGTAAAGCGTGTTTGGCCCCGAGCACAGCCAGTCGAGATCGATGTCGCAAGAAGCGGCCGACGCTGCGATGCCGAGGTCGACCCATGGCCACACGATGTTTGCCGCTGTCGAGTACACGGGCGAGATTGAACGTGCTTCTTTCTGCCATAGGCCGAGGAGCGTCATTTGTGCGAAACGTGCCAGCTCTCGCTTTGCTGGAACGGTCGACGCTGCCAATGCCTGAAGTAGGGGAGCGACTTCGCCGACTTGCTTCTCGGTCGGTCGGTCTTCGGACGCGATCCATGTGGCGATGTCATGCATCGTCTTGTTTGATCCGGCGGCGACGGCGAGCAACCCGGAGAGCAGTATCTCGGCTTGCTTGCGCCAATGGTCGCCGCCTTCGACGGTTGACGATGACGGCGCTGCCTTCACGAGATGTGACGCGGCCCGCATTGCGCCTGCTCGTGTTCCGCATTCTCGCAATGGGCTCCACGTTGCACTTCCGAGTCTTGCGGCGTTGGTTGGGTCGAACACTTTTACGTCGCTGTTGCGAAGCGAAGAGCGTTGTTCGATGGTGTCGTCGAGGAGGTCGCTTTTGACCGAGACGATGATTGCGGGTCCGCCCCAGTGTTCGATTTGTCGTTTTGCGAGCGTGCTTTTGCCTGATCGTGATGGTCCGACGATTGCGACGCCTCCTCGTCCGTTGCGTACGTCTCGCCCTGGCTTGCTCTTGGGGGTCCGGTGCGCTTCGGTGACGACATACTTGCGACCGAACTTGCCGAGCAGTAATCGATCGGGCGGTGGGCTCTTGACCAGTAGCGGCCGTAGATCTCGCTTTGTTGCGAATCGCGCATTGGTCTTCACGCCGAGTCTTTCGCGCTTGTCGAGTGTGTCGCGTGGGCTTCGGAAAACTCGAACAAGTACCACAGCAAGAGCAATGGCCACGGCGAACACGACGAACGTCGAGAACCAGTAAAGAACGGGGCCGGGCAGTAAGCCTGCGTACGATGATGGCCAAGCTTGCTCAGGTCGGCCCATCGTCTTGGGCAGTTTTGTGATTGCGTCGAGGGTGATCTTGATCGAAGTCGGGAAGAACTTGCGGTAGCGAATGAATGACGCAAGTTCTGCCCCTGCCCAGATAATTCCGGCGAAGCAGGAAGCGACAGAGAGGAGTGCGAGGATGGGACCTTCGGGCCCAGCGTTGTTGTTGGCATTCGATCGATTGTTGGTGTTCATCGTGGTCCTTTAGATGGTGTGGTCGGGTGTGAGGTCGATGGCGGCGGTCTTGGCGGCGGAGTGCCCGAGTGATTTGATGAATGCATCGAGCGGGTTGAGTTCGGGGATGCCGTTGTGGTGCGGTTGCGCTCGATCGGCGGGTTCGGCTCGCACGATGTAGGCGCGGTTGGCGTCTCTTCCTCGGGTGAGTGCGGTGTAGCCATGTTCTTGGGCGTAGGTGTCGTCGCCGAGCACGAAGACTTTGTCGACGGTGATTCCTTGTGCTTTGTGAATCGTGGTTGCGTATCCGTGGATGAGGTGTTTCTCCACGTAGTCGAGTGGCAGGGCGACCTCGCCGCCTCGTTGAAGCGAAATGGTCAGCCCGTCATCGGTAAGTGCGCCTACGGTTGCTCGGTCCCCGTTGAGAATTCCGAGGCGGTAGTCGTTGTGGAGTGCAACGACGGTGTCGCCTTTGGCGTACTCGTGATCGGCGAGTCGAAGAACGGGTTCGCCGAGTTCTCCGTTCCTCTGCAGAAGTTCACGGGCTCGGTCGTTGAGGTCGTCAACCATGGATCGGCGCGGCGCAACCATGAGCACGTCTCGTCCGGCTGCTCGTGCTTGGTGCCAATCGGCAACGAGTCCGTCGCGCAAATGGTCGGCGTTGTCTGCGGTGATGATGCGTCCATGGCGATGCAGTCGACCGATGGCGGTTTCGATATCGCCGTTGCGGAGTTCGCTCGCAGCTTGCCGTTCGATGGGGTCGCGTTGGCGGCGGTTCTCGGTGAGGGTGTGGGGTTCGAGTCGGGTGGTAAGCGCGCTGAACAATCCACCGGCTTCGATCTCGGGCAGCTGTTTGTTGTCACCGACAAGCACGACTTTCGTCGACGTTTGGTGTGCTCGTTCGATGATGTTGGCAAGCTTGCGGGTGCCGACCATGCCGGCTTCGTCGATCACGAGAACGGTTTGACGATCAAGTCGTTCGTAGCCTGCGTCGATTGCCCCGAGTAGTCGATCGATGGTTTGTGAAGGAATTCCTGAGCTGGCCTGCAGTTCGGCGGCGGCACGTGCCGATGGTGCTGCGCCGATAGTCCGGAACCCCGCTGCGTCCCAAGCGGCGCGTGAGGCGTCGAGCATTGTGGATTTGCCGTGCCCTGCTGGTCCGATAACGATGTCAACGGCGTTGCCGGACCGGGCAAGTCCGGTCACTGCGGCGGCTTGGTCACTCCCGAGGGAGGGCCGGGCGGCGAGGGCTTCGTCGATCAGGTGTGTAGGAACTATTGCCAGGTTGCGGCGCCGTCCGTTCAGTGCAGTTTCGACGGTTCGTTGTTCCAATGCGAGGATTTCTGGTGTGGTCCATCGGTCGGGGCCGAGCGGGATTGCGTGGCCGGACCGAATGAAGGTTTCGGTGGCCCGGTCGATTTCGGGAAGGCGTGCACCGTCAACGAGCGAATCGCAGACGGCTTGTAAGAGCGCTCGTCGATCGAAGGTTGCATGTTGTTGGGTGACGGTTGCGGCAATTGCACGTGGGTCGATTGTTGGTTCGGCTCTGCGAGGTTGCAGCGGAAGGTTTTGCAGAGAGCTGCGGTAGGGCTCGGCGCGTTGGGTCCAGTTCGATTGGAGGTCGTAGAGGTCAACGTCCTGCTGCTTTGCTTTGCGGGTTGTGAGGGTCGCTATTGCGGCTGACTTGGGCGAGTCGAGGCCGTTGCGTTCGAGTGCCTCTTCGATACTTCGACGGCGGGAGGAGAACTCGCGAACAAGGCGTTGATCGAATCCGGCGACGGGTGTAGTGCCGTTGTGAACCGGTCCCCATACGAGACCGACTCGTTCGGTGAGTTCGGCTCGCAGCGTTGCTTGGTAGATGTAACCAGCGGTCTTTGCGTGTCGGTAGAGTTCGCGGCCGTCGAGTGCGGTCCATCGGTCGTCGGGACCTGTTGTCATGTTGGCGATCAGGACGTGGTCGTGAAGCTGTGGGTCAAGGTTGCGGCTGTCGGTGTGCGTAACGGCGAAGGCAACAAGTCCGCTTCCGTCGAGCACCTGCGCGCCGCCAGCACCGCGCCGAACACTCACTGCTGCGCTTTCGAGATACTGAAAAGCACCTTCGACTGCTGCGTGATGCGCGGCTTCAATGTCGTTGCGAAGTTGTTCTCCGCCGAGCGCGTGGAGAAGGGAGATCTCCTTGCGGGCGGAAAGCGCGAGGTCGAAGCCAAGCGTTTTGCCTGAGCGTTCTCGAAGCTTCGTTTCACCGTCGGCGGTGTTTCCGGATAGGACGTTCAGTATCTGTTCGCTGGTCGGGTTGGCGTCGAGTCCTACCTCTCTCGAAAGGCTGCCGAGGGTTCTGACCGGTCGGTCTTTGAGGTAGTACGGGTCGAGTCGGTCTTCGATTTCGGCGATGTGGTAGCCCTTGTTGGCGTCGGTGATCTTGCCGACCGAGGCAGTCATTTTGGTTCGCTGCTTTGTGGACGTACCCGGACGGTGGTAGCCGTTCGTTGGTCGCGAAATCGCTGAATCGAGGATCGGGTCCAGGACGGCCGAAGGTCGCCCCGTAGGGGTCCGAGCGCAGTGAGCATCCTTGACGCGGGGATCGAGTCGGCGCACTTGACACGTGCTGACGTGGGTCGCCGCAACCATTCGGTGCGCCGCAATGTTTCGTCGCACTTCCAGTGCAAGTGTGTGGACTTCTGATTCCGGGGCGCGTGAGGTGAAGGGGTCGGCATTTTGGTTTCTCCGTGGTGGGTTGCGGTGACGGCGTGTAACGCTTGTCTGCGCGCTTTGGTTGTGTTATGCGGCGATCGAGATGCCAGCAATGTCGAGATGGAGCAGGTAACGCGGTGTGGTGAATCGGTCCGTGTTGGGGTTGAGCAGTTCAACGAGTCGGTGTCGTTCGAGTTGCGCAAGGCAACGACGGACCGTGTCCTTGCTCGATGCTGCGAACGATGCAATGTCGCGAAGTGATGCTTCGACGATGCGACCGTCGGCGGTGTCTTCGGCAAGATCGGTCAGGTCGAAAAGCAGCTCGACTGATTGACGTCCAAGGCGTCGGCGCATCCCTTGAAGTGTTGCTCGATCGGCGAGAAGTTGACCGGTTGGGATGGGCGCGATCAATGGAGGTTCTCCGGCGTTGGAAGGGTGTCAACGATCTTGCGGAGCGCAGCTTTTGGGATGCGGAGGCGTCGACCGAGTTGGAGCACAGGGATGCCTTCCTTGCCGCCAGTCAGTCGATAGCGCTTGGTGAGTTCATACGCCTGGCTGCGGCCGAGCCGGAACGCCTTGGCCATCTCTTCGACGGTCAACATGTCGGGCAGTTCGTCGAAGTCCATGGTTCGTCTCCCTGATGCTGTACGATGTTTCATCGCATGGTTGCGATGACTACTAATAGTGGCCAGTCCGTGACTGGTTTGCAAGTGGGGAGTCGTCGTTGGCTGGGCGTGATTTGCGACAGGAGTTGTGATGGTTCGGAAGAGACAGCAGGAGTCACGAGCGGTTGCAAGACCGCGTTGGAACGCGAGCCAGCTCGTTGCGTTCAACCTCGCTCGGGCGCGACGCAAAGCGGAGATGACCCAGCAGGAGGCCGCCGAGGCGATCAGTCAGTACATGGAGTCGGAATGGACTCAAGCCACCGTGGCCACTGCGGAATCGTCGGTAACCGGCGCGCGCATTCGGCAGTTCTCGCCATCGGAATTGTTGGCGTTCTGTTTTGCCTTCGACGTGCCGATCGGTTGGTTCTTTATGCCGCCGTCGGGCGATGAGGCCGAGTCGTTGGAAATGCCGAGACATGCGGGCGGCATCGGCTGGGACTGGGTGTTCCGCCGCACGACTCCGACAGAAACGAACATCGACACCTACCTCGATCATCAAGGGGGCTGGATTGAGGAGTCTGACCGTCAGTCCGAACGACGTCCGTTTCATGATCGATTCGGCCAGGTGTTCCGTGGTGCTGGAACGGCTCTAAGCGACGACGAGCTACAGAGGTACTTCATGCTTGGGTACTTGCGCCGCGGGCTAGGCGGGCCGAGAGATCTACGCCGTCACACATCGTGGGGTGAGGCGAAGTGGTTTGAGGACGCAAGCGCGCTTATGAATCGAATGGCCGAGCTCTTCGCTGCGATTGGACCGAAAGGTAATTCACCGAGTCACGTCATGCGGCAGAAGGACTTAGACGATGCACGGTGGATCACTAGCGAGATAGAGCGAAAGCGGGCCGAGGTCGGACGGCCGATCTGCGCCGAGTGCTTCCAGCCTATCGAGCTGTCCGATCCTGCCGATGGCACAAGTTGGGTCCACGTGAACGAGGATTCGATCCTTCGAAAACACGCCGTGATCGCTGAACCGTGAAATCGGCGGCGTTTCGTTTGTTTCGTGTGTATCGTTTGTTTCGTGGGTACGAAAGTGACTGAGACTCAGAAAATCGCCCGTATCGCCGCTCGGCAACTTCGGCGAGCGTCTCACGGAGAACCTCTCACACTGAAGGTGGAATCGATGTCAGAACCGATCGTGTTGCCAGTCGAGGCCATCGCAGCCCTGCAAGAGGCACTCGACGATATTGCCGCTGGCGTAAACCTTGTAAGCGTTGATGAAGAGATGACAACGCAGGAGTTGGCGGACCTGCTCAACGTGTCTCGACCCTACGTCGTGTCGCTGCTTGAAGCGGGAGAGATCCCGTTCCGCAAAGTCGGTACGAAGCGCCGAGTGCTTCGATCCGATGCGTTGATCTATATGAATGCTGACAATCAGCGTCGTCACGCTTCTATCAGCGAACTGACTCGTGAGTCAGAGGCCCTCCGGCTTTACGAAGATCGGTCTTTTAGGGCTCGCACCGTGCGAGTTGCCGAAGGTGGTCGAGCAACAAGAACACGCACGGGAAGTGACGCGAAATGATGGAGTTAGAGGATACCGGGGCTAACCATTCTGACCCTCGTTCTGTTCTAGCGGATTGGGCGAACCAGAACGATGAATGGGTTCGATTCGTTGTCGGGCAGGTGTTAAGCAGCGGACGTGCTCTTAGCGCTGATGATATCGACAACGCTTATGAGATCTTTCGGCAGGAGAAGGCGCTTGAAAAGCGTGTTGTCCCGAGAGTGGCGGCGCTGGCTGCGAAATTTGGATCGGATCAAGTTGAAGAGCCCCTTGCGATATTGCGCCTTTCCGATGTCTCGGGGGTGAATGCCTTGCAGGGCGGCGGCGTGATCGAGCCTCACGCTGGGCTAACTATCCTGTTCGGCGAGAACGGCACCGGCAAGACCGGTTATGCACGGATCTTCAAGGTGCTGGCCGACAGTAGGACAGCCGACGAGATACTCGGCGACGTTGGCTCGCAAAATAACCCGGACCAGTCGGCGACAATCGCTTACAAGCTGGGTGCCGAAGAGAAAAAACTCCTCTGGAAGGGTGAGCGTGGTCGCGCTCCATTCACCCGGATGTCCATTTTCGATAGCCCGTCGGTAACCTTCCATGTTGACGACGATCTCGAGTATGTCTATGTGCCTGCAGCGCTCGCCCTGTTCAATCACGTTATTGCGGGCATTAAGGCCGTCCAGGCTCAAATCGAAAGTAGAGTTGTAGATCTATCGAGCGGCACGCTGAATCTCATCAACCGCTTTCCGAAAGACTCGAGCGTTTACTCGCTCATAGAGACCCTCGGTGCCGCAACGGACATGTCAGACCTCCGTTCCCGCGCAAACTTCGAAGGGGAGGTAGACGACAAGATCGAAACTATTCGCCGCGCCGTCGCCGCACTAGATGCCAATGCAGTCGACTCTCAGATCCTCGTTCGACAGCGAACCGAACGCGTGCTCTCGCAGGCCATAGATGGTTGTCGTGTTCTTCAACAATTTGATCCCGCGACGTTCGATAGTCAACTAGTGAAACGAGCTGAACTTCAAGCGGATCATCTAGCTTTTCGTTCAGTGCTTTTCCAGTTGGCTGACCTTCCCGCTCCAGACAGCACGTGGGAAGCGTTCGTCGCCAGCGGTGATGCGTATGGCGCTCACTTGCAAGATATTGGCGTTCATGATCCAAGTCGCTGCCTGTACTGCCGGCAGTCTCTATCTGACGATGCGGCGGTCCTCTTGGGCAAGTACCGCGAATACCTCGAAGACAAACTTAGCGCCGACATACGCGATCTGAACCGGACGATCGATGGAGCGGCCCGAGTTGTCCAGAAGATTGATCTCGGCGAGGTTTCTGCCTTTCTGGATGAGCACGCTGGGGCCAGCGAACCACCAGCCTTTTTGTCGTCCCTTTTTTCGCTAACTGGTGTTTGCGGCGCCGCCCGGTCGGCGGTTGAACGATCGACACCAGTCGGCGAAATGCTTGCGAGTGTCAGTTCTTTGAGGGTTGTACTCGAACAAGTTATCGACGAGACGTCGAAAGAGCTGATCGCGCTTAGGGGCCAAGCTCAAAATCGTGCGAGCGCTCTAGCGGAGAAGAAGCGCGAGCTAACCGAACTCATCGCATCGGCGGAGCTTGCGAAAGGGTGGACTGCTATCGAAGGCCGGGTGAAGGACGCTAAGGAGGCGGACCGCCTGAGACTTCTTGGAAAGGCACTACCGGGTTTGAGCCGAGGCCTCACCACGCTCGCAAAGGCTGCAAGTGACCAGTTAATCAATCAAAACTTCGACTCGCTTTTTGTCGAGGAGTGCAAAGCCCTTCGAGCCCCGTCGCTGAAACTCGAATTCGTTGGGCGGCAAGGGAAGGCTCAACGACGCAAGTCGGTCAGCGGAAAGCACAAACCCTCAAAGGTGCTGTCGGAGGGCGAGCAAAAGGTCCTTGCCATGGCCGACTTTTTGGCCGAAGCGCGTCTTGCCGGAATCACGGCACCGGTCGTGTTCGACGATCCGGTCTCTAGCCTCGACCATCGGCGAATCAACGAAGTGGCCCAGAGGATCGCAGTTTTGTCCGAGGTAAACCAGGTAATCGTGTTCACACACGACATCTTCTTTGCGACGACGATGCTTAGCCTTTTCGAGAAATCGAAGCGATGCGCTTACTTTCAAATCACCGACGAGGACGGGAAGGGCAAAGTGCTGCGAGCAACCGGTCCTCGCTGGGACACCCTCGGCAGTATCAAGAAGAACATCAACGAGACGATCGCCGCTACGAAGGCAGAAGACGGCGAAAGTAGGGCGGCGTTGGTACGGACAGGATACGACTGGATCCGCTCCTGGTGCGAGGTCTTCGCCGAGAAGGAACTCTTGCAAGGAGTCACGGAGCGCTACCAGCCCAACGTTCGCATGACTGTCCTTCAGAACATCAAAGTCGATGCTTTGCCCGCTGCGATTGCCGTCGTCACAAGAATCTTCGAGGAGGCGTGCCGGTACATCGCCGGTCACTCGCAACCCTTGGCCTCGCTTAGCGTGAGCCCAACACTTTTGGGTCTAGAGCATCACTGGAAGGAACTTCAAGACTGCAAGAAGGACCACGACGACAAGTCCTAAGGTCCCGCAAATCGTAGGTCTGGTGGGTCGAGCTTCTATGCATCGAACCGAGCTAAAGATTCTCGATCGACGGTTGGGCGAACTGCGACCCCGAGTCGATACTCGAGCATGAGATCGCAAAGTCGGTCCCCGTCGATGAGGTCAATTGGGGCACCAGCACGAGCTGCCTCCTGCCGTGCTGCCGTGCCGAATCGACCTGTCGTGATAAGGATTCCTTTGTCCGCTCGACCGAAAAGGGCCCCTCTCAACTCCCTCACCTTTTCGGGCCCGACGGTGCCTGTGTAGCGCTTCGCTTGGAAGTAGACGGGAAAGCTGAGCAGACCCATCCGGAGTGTTCCAACGCCGTCGAGTCCTTCGTCGCCGACGTACTTCGTGACAGCGACGTCCTCGCACCCCGCTTCCCTCAGCAGTTGTGCGCATAGACGTTCGAAAGCTCGAGGCGTCATCGAAAGAAGCGTTTCAATCAAATCTCGCCTCCAAGCGTCGGAATCGATATCGAGGACAGCGGCAAGCTCTGGTTCTGACTCGGAGTCGAGAACAGCCTCGGTCGCGCCGTTCGCCCCGGAAAGAGCTCGCCGGGCGGCCAGTTCCTTTCGAACGTCTGAATCAGCTCGCCGGACTTCTGCCTCGCCGGCGGCTAACAGCTCTCGACCGCGGGTCGTGATCGTCCAAACACCGCGTTCCGAATTGTTAACTGCGCCGAATAGCTTTAGAGACGACCGGGCGAACGCGATCCGATGCAAAACCTTCGAACCCTTAGCGGCTGAGCCGACAGGATAAGCAACCGCAATTTGTTCGTCGTTCAGTTGTTCCGACTCAATGACTTTCGAATCCACCTCGCGCTTTGCGAGCGACCCGTCAGATTCATCGAGCGCTTGGAGAACGGGGAAGAGGAAATCTCGGTACGTAGGGATCGTGATGTTTTGCGACTCGTCTGCCATGTCTAATCCTCCGAATTACCCGACTACGGCGAGAGCGTGTTTGCATCGCCCCCACAGTTGTGCAGCGAATCCGTTGAAGGACAGGTACGGGTCGGGATACCAAAAGGTTCCATCGCGTTTTGTCACGGCGACGCATGCCGCGTCGAACATCCTCTCGCGATCGAGCCGCCGAAATGCTTCTGCATAGCGTTCTGCGTAGCTCTTTCCGTCAAAGGCTGGATCCGCAGTCATGCCGGCAGGTAACTTTTTGCCTTTCAATAGGTGTTTCGGCCCGGAAGTGTCATGGGTGTCTTCGACAACCATGATGTAGCCAACCCATGGTCGAAGACCTGAAAGGAGTCGATCTCGCTCGTAGGACTTCCAAACGTCGGCTGCTTGTCCGATCGCTTCTTCAACACGATTGTTGAAGTTGTTAGCAAGACTCGAACCTTGTGACTTTGCCTCGATTATCGCCAAGACGTGTCCCTTGTACTGCAACACAACGTCCCAGGATTTGAACTCTCGGTAGTACCCGGGCAAGTCAATTTTTCCGGAATCGTCGTTGTCCGGCGTGATTCCGGCATCGTTGACGATCCTGGTAATGAGTGACTCGAAACCGTCCATGTGTTTCCCAGCGCGGACCCCGCCGCTCGTAGACTTGACCGAAGTGCCAGCGTCGTCGGCTTTGCTTTGCTGAGATGCCTTCGTGTCCCAGAATGAGGCGATCGCCTCCCGAAAGCCATCCTCGTAGTTAGGAACGTCGCCCGTGTTCACGCGCACAAGCTACTTCAGTGCGCTTTGCTCGATACCAAAGACCGCGCAGGCGATGGCGGTCGCTCGATCAGTATCCCGTTCCGCAAACGCGCGGCGAAGTTCGCGCCCGGTTCGTCCCGTTAAAGCATCCGGGTGGGGAACTCGGATTTGCCGCAGGTATTGTGCCTGAAATCGATACGTCCCACCGCGCATCTTTACACAGTAGGCACCTACAAAAAGGTTCGTCACATCGGAAAGCAGTAGGCCTCCGAGTAATTCGAGATCCCAGTGCTGCGAGACGACGTAATAAAGGTTGTGGTGTGGGTAATAGAGGCCGTCGTCAAGCACCGGATGCGCGGCCGACTTCATGTCGGGTAACACGAGTTTTGCTCTCCGTTGAAGGTTCGGATCGATCGCATCGATGGTTCGGTACCAGTGTTCGGGACGCCTCTGCGCAATATGCCGCGCTCGGATACGAGCTTGATTTTTCTCGTAGTACGTAGCAAGCAGTGGGTAATCCGCGAGGTTAACGAGTCGACCGTCCTCCCAGGGGTTGACCAGGTAAGTCCCGGACCACTCCGGCGTGCCTGCCGAAAGGTCGTTCGCACATAAAAGAGGAAGCAACCGATCTTCCTCGACCGCTGCTGAGTCGGTTATGTACACATCGTCACATCCCGAAGCGACGCCGATCCCAACTCGCGTGTTTGTGTGCGAACTCTCCAGCGGCATGAATCGCCGCTCGAGATCGGCAAGCAAAGCGAGCTGATTCGGGCGCCCAGTCGGCCAGAGTTTGGTTCCTTCGAACCACCCGGGCATGGTGCTTGCGTCGAAGGTGGTCGAGCGCGGTCGTCGCTTGGAACCACCGTTGACCCACTGGGTGATCGGTTCTGTGTTTTGCTGACGGAACGTCGAATTGGTCTGTATGAGGTGGGCGCGTCCCTGTGTAC
>JAYSVF010000008.1:0-5678 GCA_043718695.1 Acidimicrobiia bacterium
TCGAGAAGGGCCTTAATCAGTGGTGCCGGGACGCCAAGCTCAGCAAAGGTGGCATCGGGATTTGGCGTATCACCCTCGTCGAATGCGGCAAACATGTCAACCTTGGGCGGACGGGGATTCGAAGGTCGTCCCGAAGGCGTAGCGGTGCCATTGCGTTCGCGACGCTTGGCGTTGGCAGCACGGGTGGAATCGCCACGGCGGGCAGCTACATCGGCGGCTGAACGGTTGCCTGATGAGGCACCTGGGCGAGCGGATTGGCCTGAGGACGTGCGCGACGTGGTTGAAGAAGAAGGCTTGTTGGGGCGGTTCATTTTTACTCCGGGTAATACTGCGACCCGAAACCGGCGTTTCAATCACCATAGTGGTGGGCAAACCGGGCAGACCGCTGCGAACGCACTGTGCGCCCTCGTAAACCCTACGACACGAAAACCGGGGAAGTCTTCGAAGACCGGCGACTTTGGTCACGGTTCACCCCGAGGACTGCGACTTCGGGCCACGCTTCTCACCACATGGTCGATAGTTCGATTGACCCCCCGTGAAGACGGGATTTCCAAAGTTGGCCAAAATTCGTAGGGTCCACTCATGAGAAAACTCACAAAACTCCTATCTGTCCTTGTTCCGCTCTTTGCCTCAAGTTCACTGGTATTGCCCGGTGCGGCCGTAGCTGCAAGTGGTTCCGACTTGGCGCCTACGATCACCGTTTCGGGTTCTAGCCTCGTCGGGACGGCCACCCACTACGATGTACACATACAAAATTCGGGAAATCGAAACTCGGGGGCAGTCAATGTGTACATTCAGCTGCCCAAGACGAACACCTCTCCGACGGTCCACGTAATGGGAACACTGGGGCCTATTCCAATTCCAACTGGGTGCAGCAAAACCGGGACCCGTCTCATTTGTTCGATCCCCTCAGGTGTGCGCAAGAACAACACTTCTGCACCGATTGGGTTCGACCTCACACTTCCTTACAGTGCCAATCCAATTGCTCTACGGGTCGACGTTGACACCAACAATGACATCAACCTTGCGAACAATCATTCAGTTTCAACTGCGATGCAGACGTATCAAAATGTCACTCCGCCTTCGGGGGATTTCGCGGTGACGAATCGGCACTGCACCGGAACAAACCTTTCCTCATACTTTGAGTGCATAGTTTCCCCAGGCTCCGTTGCGACGCACCCCGCCACCTTTCTGGCAAACGGTGCAATCAGTTTGGATGAACCCGGCTACAGCGGTTCGTGGGCAGTCAGTGGGACACAGCTCTCGTTTAGCTACTCCGAACTGGGACAACCTGTGGGCAGCTTCGTTGGCCAAGGCGTATCAGTTGGCACGGCCGGACAAAACTGTTGGGACGGGCGTTTCACAACCGACGGGTCTTACACAATCGTGTACAGGGTCTGTTTCTAACCCACCGTTCCCGAGGATCGCTCAGAGCTCGATTCTCACCGTAGCGCCCCTGGGCAACGGCGCCACGGAGACATTTCATAGGCTTACTTGGCTTATAGCGCGGCTTGATGGAGATAGGTCATCAACCACAGGACAACGCCTTTCATTTGGCAAAGCCAACGCCACGAACCTTCAGCTCGCGGAAAGCTCCTATCGGCACCTCGTCATTAAAATGCAAAGGGGACGGTCTTCGGACCGTCTCCTTTTGTTCGTAGAAAGGGTGCGGTTATCAACATAGATTGATACGTTCAAATACGAACCCAATACTTAGTGTGTTCGGCTACGCAAGACTCGCTCTTGATCGTCCCTTTTGCATTGTGTGAACAAAACCCCCCGTAAATACGGGATTTCAATAGGGTCAGCGAATTCGTATGTTCAATGAATGACTCCTTCTCAGTTTCCCTGCGTCCTCAGATCAGTAGTTGACCGGTCAGGTCGACGCAAAAATCTTCGCTGTGTGCTTCGCAACATGGGCGCAGCAAGCCTCATTGCAGGAGCATCAATGACCGTTGTTGGGCCAAGTGCTCAGGCCCAAGAAGTCGTGACGCACCAGTGCATTGGTATATCCACCGACTTTCGAACAACCTCGGGATCCACAACCACAGGGGTGTCAGGTTGGTCGTACTCACAGAACCCGCCAGCATGGACTCGGGATACGACCGGCCTACTCATCAACTCCCAAGGCGCGCTCATCGGAGGGCCCTTCTCACTTGGCTCAAACATCGTGTCGCTGACGATCGTGGCAACATTCACTGGCAACGTGAGCAACCAGTACTTCCTAACCGGGTATGGCGGAAACGACAATGAATCGATCTACTTCACCCAGGAGATGCAGGGGAACAACACCGCGGTGACCTGGGAACCAACCGGTCCGCAGAAAGCAATCATCTCGAACCCTTTGTACGGCTTTTACATTCGTTTGCAGACGAATGAAGAACCGAACGGCCGATTGATCTCCATCAACTTCATCGGTCAATGCCTCGGAGAAGATCCAAACTCAACGTCCTCATCGTCGTCCACTACAACCACTACGTCAACAAGCATCCCAACGTCAACGAGCACTACAAGCACCACGACGACCACAACTCCACCGGTAGTCACAACGACAACCACGTCACGTCGACCACCACTGCAGCACCGCAGTTGGTGTTCCCTCCCATTCCGCCAACAACACAGGTGACCACAACAACCGCGACTCCGGCACCAACGGCGCCTCCGACAACTGCTGCTCCCGGGACGGTAACCACTTTGCCACCAGTAACAATTCCCGCGGTACAGCTCGCCGTTTCGGTACCCACCACCAACGATCCAAGTGTCGCTGGGATTCAAGCCGAGACCGTCGATGAACCGGCCTACACCGGTTCGTCGGGCACAACCTTCCCCGTGGGATTGGCGATGCTTGTCTCCGGGGGCGCTCTCCTTCTCGTCACACGCCGTAGAAGGCAACAGTAGAGGAATAGGTAGGTGTAATTACTTCCTCCTTTGACCTCCATCAATCAATCATCTTTTTCAACACGACGGGAAATTCCGGTTCGACTTTCTCAAAATAGTCGAACCGGCGTTTTTCCCTTTGAAACCTCCATCATCACCTGAGGGGGCCTTCGTCTACGCGGCAATTGAATTGAGAGAAAAGCGAAAGGCGATCATGGTGCCGGTGAATTCGGATTCAACCACCAGCTCGCCAGCTAGTCGTTGTGCACGCGTGCGGAGACTTGTCATTCCCCGGCCACTTCGCGAAACCAAAGCAAGGTCAAAACCGGTTCCATAATCACGAACACCAACTTCAAACATGCCGGCACTTTCTGGCATCCTGCGGAGCCAGACATCAACCCGATCGGTATGGGAGTGCCGCAGCGCATTGTTGGTCATTTCTTGCAGGGCGCGCAAAATTTGGATGGTTTGTTCGGCAGTTACTGGCCATGGATCGTCGTCGATATTCCATTTCAGCGCCACACCCACGGCCTCACAACGTGGCTCCATGCGAGTTCTCAGTTCGGCAATAGCCACGGCGAAAGGACGCTCTATAGGGTCAAGTGAATCGACGATGAGTTTGAGATCGTCGAGGCAATCACCAAGACCACACAACAGCCTTTCGTCATCGATGCGTTTGGCACGAACTTGAATCATCAAACCAAGCAACTGGCTGCCCACACCGTCGTGCATGTCTCCAAGGATCCGCTCACGCTCAGCGGCACGGTTTGCTCGATCGGTTGCTTCCCGTGAAATGCGCTTGACACCCTCGGTTCCGGCGAGCACGAAACCCACGTGGATCACGCACGTCAAAATCCCAGCCACCAGAATCGTGTTTGATGCGCTTGGCGAAATATCGTGAGCGACAACCAAGCCCAACTGGTCAGCGAAGGCAAACATTGCTATTTGTGCTGCAGACACACCGGTCCATGCGATTGCTGAGCGCTGTCCGGCCTGTAGATAGGTTGTAATTGGGTGGAAAAAACACCACACAATCGCCGGGGATTTCAGCCCTCCTGTTCGCAGCGCGACAAACACAAAAGCTAGGGACACTATCCCCGTGAACGCGTTTGAAACCACACGGAGCGGAACGTGGTCCGGCACCAGTGTTGTGATGATCGTAAGCGCGAGGGCAATCGAGCCAATCGCTGCGCCGGAGATTGGGGAGCCGAGATAGGCGAAGAGCAACGCCAAAGCCACGGCTAGGACAATCCCGATTCGAGTGAGGATCACCCCGGCTTTTGTTTTCCGTCCTTGAGGAGGACTTGCTAGTTCGTTGTTGTTCGTCAACGTGGCTGATGGTCCTTTTGTTCGTCGAGCCGGATGATACCGGCTTGAACTGCCTTGTAGATGGCTTCACCCCGGGAATTTGCGGACAGTTTCCGGTAGATGGCCTTCACATGGTCACCAACCGTGTGTACTGAAATGCCTTGTTTCGCCGCGACCTCTTTCAAGGCCCTGCCGCTCGCCAACGCTTCCAAAATGAGCATTTCCTTGTTCGTCAACGTACTTACTTGGGCGGCAGGTTTGTAATCCGGGGTTTTTCGCATTCGAGCCAAGATGTGACCGGCAACGGCAGGGCTAATCGGGGCTCCACCTGCGAGAACCACGCTAATAGCTGAAGCGATCTGATCGACATTGGCTTCCTTGAGAAGGTACCCGTCTGCTCCTTCTTCAATGGCGGTGACCACGCTGCGAACGTCGGCAAATACTGTTAAAACCAGCATGCGCGTTGCACTGTTGTTTGCCCTGGCTTGTGCGATCAGATCAAGGCCGCTGCCATCGGGAAGGGCAAGGTCCACCAACATCACATCAGGTGCGGAATCAAGGAGCACGAAACCCTCGGCGACTGTTGCTGCCAAACCAATTAGTTCAAAGTTCGGCACTTCAGATACCGTCTGGCCAAGACACTCCCGTAACACCGGATCATCTTCAACGATCCCCACCGTCACAACGGGACCCGGCCGAGCGCCCGCTTTTTCCGTTACGAGCTCAGCCGACTCGTTCACTCGTTGATCGTTTCCCACCTATTTAGCCTGACAGAGTTCCCGGTCGTGCGATCCCCCGCAAACACGGGGGTTGCAGACCCCGTCACTTCGTGCGCCTTTCACAGGTCACGGGCAGTTGTCGCCGTTCCGCAGGGGAACTATCGAACGGGGTGGAACACTGAACTTTGTCTTTCGAGTCACGGTCGCTAGCGGCCTACTCCCATTCGATGGTTCCGGGTGGCTTCGAAGTGATGTCAAGGGCCACTCGGTTTACCCCCTTAACTTCGTTGATTATGCGAGTCGACATGCGCTCCAGCACGTCATAGGGAATGCGGGCCCAGTCGGCGGTCATGGCATCGTCGCTCGTTACCGCACGAATGATGATTGGGTATGCGTACGTACGTTCATCGCCCATAACACCAACGCTGCGCACAACCGGCAGCACGGCAAAGGCTTGCCACAGTTCCCGTTCCAGTCCTGCGGCTTTGATTTCTTCGCGCACAATCGTGTCGGCGGCACGGACGATCTCTACTCGTTCTTTGGTGATCGTCCCCACCACGCGTACGCCAAGTCCAGGGCCCGGGAATGGCTGACGCCAAACGATTTCATCCGGCAGACCAAGTTCGGTTCCAACGGCGCGAACTTCATCTTTGAACAGCGCACGGAGTGGTTCGCACAATTCGAAGTCCATGTCATCAGGAAGGCCGCCGACGTTATGGTGGCTCTTGATCGTTGAAGCGTGCCCGCCACCGGATTCGATGACATCGGGATAGA
>JAYSVF010000071.1:0-4931 GCA_043718695.1 Acidimicrobiia bacterium
CGGCGTCTTCGTCGGAATGCTGACGTACCGGGAGTCCGGACTCGGGACAAATCTTGAAGAGTCTCAAGCTCAGGTCAAGGCGGTCGCCGCCTAAACGACAAAGTCTCATTCGTGGCCGCTCCGTCCAAGACTGGCCATTTGCAAATCGATCTTCTTGACCACCGACCGACCCAGCAAGCACGCTCCCCCAATCCACAGGGTGCCCATCCGGCTCGCCAGTCGTCTTCAGCGCAGCCCACCGGAAGACGAAATCGGCCGCCAACGTTCGATCCAGCGGCAGGCACTTCCCACAAATTTTCCGAATGAGGCCTTTAGGTCGTTTGGCCCATTGCCGATGATTTGTGACATGGGATCGGTCACGTTGGCGAGCACGGCAGCTTTGACTGCAGATTTGCGTGCCAAGGCTTCAGACTCAGATCCCCTAGCCCCGGCATCAGACGAGTTCGCGAAGCTCGTTACCGCCGAGCTGCTACCGCCTCCGCCCAAACCACCCACTCTCCTCACACAGGCAGAGCAGGCGTCAGAGTGCCCCCTGGTCTCGATCATTTTGTCGGCCAAGAACGAAGAACTGCATCTCCGCGGGTCGCTGGATTCAATCTTGGCTCAAACGTTCTCCGATTGGGAATGCCTGATCTTTGATGACGGATCGACCGATGCAACGGCACGAATCGCCGCGAACTATGCAGAGAGCGATCCTCGATTTCGGGTGTTCAGCTCAGAACAGTCGATGGGGTTGGCTCCCCGCCTTAATCAGCTGGCACTTGAGGCACGTGGCTCCTTGATTGCGCGTATGGATGCCGACGATCTCATGCTGCCGGAACGTCTTGCGAGCCAAGTTGCGTTCTTTGCGGGTCTTGATCCCGAGCGCCGAGACCATACCGTGCTGGGCGGATCGGTTGTGCTCATGAGCCCCGAAGGTCAAGACCTCGGCAACCGGGCAGCACCCACCAAGGCGAAACTGTCGATCCGTGAATTCCCGCCGGTGCTTCATCCAACCGTGATGGCTTCAACGACGTGGTTTCATACGTTCCCCTACGATGAATCGGAGAAGTTCCGCAGGGCCGAGGATTCGGAGTTGTGGGTGCGTTCGCATCGCACCACAACGTTCGCCAATTTGAGTGAACCGGTGTTGCGGTACCGAACGATTAACGCCTTTGAGCCGGCGAGGTTTATTCGATCTCAAAAAGCCATGGTTCGCATTGGTCTCGCACACCGAGTTCCGTTGCTGCTCCTCCGAGGTGTCCTTGGCGTAGTAGTGGGAATGGTTGCTCTGCGGTGTAAGCCAGTGTTGCGGGCGGCGATGGCGTTACGGCGACGAATGCTTGGCGAGCGCATTACCGCTCTGTTCCGCAAAGGCATGTCGGCCGCCGTTCAATGGTCTGGACGCCTTGCGGTTATGGTCGCTTCAATTGTGACGTTCAATATCGGCTCTTTGCTTCATCGCCATTTTCGCGGTGCCTTTAACGTAGGCCCATCGGGATTGTTTTTCTTCTGCGCGCTTATGACCATCACAGCGTTCCTTGTTGGACTGCCAGAGGGGCCCATTTCAAAACGTCAGGCTCTTGCTGCTTCCGCTTTAGCGTCATTGGCAACAACTACTCTCGCGCTCTTTGTCATGGTGGTATTCGCGCCGGCAATTCTTCCTCGGTTCTTTCTGCTCGTAACACCACCCATCGAAGTCACCTTGCTGTTCACCGCTTGGCTTTACTCACGCCGTGATGATGCCCGCGAACAGCAAAGAGCCCGCGTCTTCGCCATCACTTCGGCGCAGGAGGCCGAGAGACTACGGGAACAGATTGGGTTGTACCCAGAACGGCCAGGATCGTTTGTTGGTTCGATGCCCGTCGACTCACCGCTTGGATTTCAGCCCGGTTCGCTTCTTGAAACGGTTCGAGCTGTTGACGCGACCATTGTGGTGTTGTCGGTGAGGGCACAGGATGATCCAGGAATTATGGCTGAGGTTCGCGAGTTGCATCGCTCGGGCGTGCGGGTGCGCACTCTGGTTGGCTTCTATGAACAATGGCTGGGGAAGTTGTCATTGCAAGAAGTTTCGAACACGGCGCTCATGGTCGATCATTTCGATATTCACCGGATGATCTACGGCCGGATAAAACGTACGATGGACATTGCTGCGGGTTTGATAGGCGCGCTTGTTTTACTGGTGGTGACTCCGTTTGTGTTGATCGGCAATCGTTTGGGAAATCGAGGTCCCCTTTTTTTCGCCCAAGAACGAGTGGGCCGTGACGGGGCAATTATCCGTTTGCGCAAACTACGCACAATGGTGGTTCCGCCTGCATGCTCAGCGCCAACAGCCTTCGCAGCCGACGGGGTCACAACGGGCCAACTTTCCGGTGAGGCCGTTGATCACGCGCTAGGTCGGGGTGCTTGGACCTTGCCACAGGATCCCCGCATCACTCGGTTCGGTCGAATCCTGCGCCGGTTACACATCGATGAGCTCCCGCAGTGCCTCAACATGCTCAATGGTGACCTCTCCTTAGTTGGTCCACGCCCTGAACAACCCCATTACGTGGCTCAGTTGCAAGCCGCCTTTCCATTCTACGAACTACGCCACGGCGTTCGCCCCGGACTGACTGGTTGGGCTCAGGTGAAGTGGCCCTACGGATCGTCGGTTGCCGATGCGGAGCAGAAGCTCCAGTATGACTTGTTTTACGTCGTCCACCAGGGACTAGCCATGGACCTCAAAACCATCGGTCGCACGGCTCGCTCCATCATCCTCCGCGGCGGAAGGTAAGCGCACATGGAAACTCCGATCCTGCCAGCGCCGGATCCACTCGGCGCCCCTCTGGTAGTCGTGATCTACCTGGCTTACCACCCAGATGAGAACGACTTGCACTACGTGAATCAGCTGGCCGAAAACCTGTCGGTAATCATCGTGTCAAATTCAGGCGAGCACAATTTTGGATCACACGTCAAAGGAAAGCGCATCTTCGAAGAGAACGTAGGTGTGGGTGCGGGATACAACGCTGGCATAGACGCTGCCCGCGCTTTGGGAGCCACGCATGTGATGTTCCATGACCAAGACAGTCGGCTCGATCCTTCGATGGTCGCCAGCGCGCTTCTACGGCTATGTGAGGTGGACCCTCGTGGAGACTCTGTTGCGTTTAGCCTGGAACCGGTTGACCTTAGAACGAACACTGCTAGGAGCCCTCGCCTCAACCGTCCCAAATCCGAGGGTGATCTTCTTCGGTACCGCGAGGTTCAATTTTCCGGCCTCTTGACGCCAATGAGATTGTTCACATCAGCGAAGCCCTTTTCGGAGTACCTCTTTGTTGACCTCGTTGACTTCGAATGGTGTTGGCGAATGGCACCGAGCGTGCGAGTACTTCGCGATCCATCACTTACGATCGGCCATCAACTCGGGAGCGGAACCCGAACCTTGCTTGGCGCCGAGTACTCCCTTCCCAGCGCGAGTCGATTCTATTTCCAATTCAGGAACCTCATCGCCTTGTCGCGAGCGTCCTATGTCCCATTTCAGTGGAAGGTCCTCACCGCCATAAAGTACGCAATCAGAACTGCACTTCTTCCCTTCATTGATCGTCAATTCACGAAGGCTTGGAAACAGTCCATTGCTGGTATTCGTGATGGCATCTCCGCCTCAAGACACTCCCAGCCTTTCTCGATTGTGGAGCGGAATGGTCTTCAAGTCAAAAGTTCAAACTGAACTTGCGCTCAACTTTCCGTCCGAACCTGTCGATACTTGCTACATGGTGAAGTCTGGGTACATGTTGATTTCCGGAATCATGCGAACAACTGAGCCAAATTGCCCGGTCTGCTCTAACAACGGGCTCCCAACTTCTGTTATTGGGACTGACCGCTGGTTTGGATCTCCGGGACGGTGGCCGCTCCACAGATGTTCATCCCGGTCCTGCGACGCAAAATGGCTCTCAGAACGCCCTTCAGATGCTGAGATTCCGGGGCTTTACGACGGCTATCACACGCACACCAGGGCCACAGTCAGCAAACAAGCAAACCGGTGGTTTCCTCACCCCTTGGCGGCTAGAGCAATGAGACGAAGGGATTCGAGCCTCTTTCCCGTAGGGTTGGTTCCAGGGAAGGTACTGGAAATCGGATGCGGAAACGGAACGAACCTCGTGAAGCTGAAAAGTGCTGGATGGGACGTTGTCGGGCAGGAGATCGATGGAAGGGCGGCACTTCAAGCGGAGAAGGCCACAAAGGCTCCGGTGCACGTGGGCAAGCTAATCGAGTGCGACTTCGGGCCGGATCGCTTCGATCTCGTTCTAACCTCGCACGTGCTGGAACACTCAGCGAATCCTTCTGAGTTGGCGAAAGCGGCTTTTACGCTCCTCAAACCGGGCGGACTATTTCTCAACTTCACACCCAACGGAACTTCGTTGATGTTCGCAGTTTTGCGCAGCCGCTGGCGTGGGTTGGAACCGCCACGTCACATGGTTTTGTTGGGCCCTCAGTCCGGAAGAAATTTGCTGCAAACCGCTGGCTTCGAGGAGGTTGAAGTTACGAGCCATGGGGCAGGTGGAGGCTATGTGGTGGCCGATTCTCTAGTGACCGGAAGTTCACGTCCCTTACGTGCTTTGGTTGCGATCGGTGGCCAAATTCTTGAAGAGTTCGCAGGCTTTGGAAAAGACCGATACTGGGAGCTTCAAGTTACGGGAAAGAAGCCAAATGCCCCCTAAAAAACGTATGGAGACTCGGCGGATACTCTTTGTCTCAAACGTCGACATCACAAAGAACTACGGAGGGAATCTCGTTGTTCTTGATACCTTACGCAAAAGCGGTTGGGCGGTTCAAGTGGTCGGCCCATTCAACATGGATTCAAGGTCAGTTCTAAGTTCGCGTGGATTTCAGGTTACGGATACGGGCATTCGTAACCCAACCCGCAAGGGAACACCACCAAGTAGATACACCCGTGGCTTGAGACAAGTAAAAACTCT
>JAYSVF010000072.1:0-29871 GCA_043718695.1 Acidimicrobiia bacterium
AGCAGCCGAGAACGACATTTCTTCGCCTGTCCGTGGGTGCATAAAGCTGAGCTCCCGAGCGTGCAACCAGGGTCTTGGAGATTTCACCGCGTTGCGAGACCCACCATAGCGAGCATCACCGACAACGGGATGTCCGATAGCGGCGAGATGCACACGAATTTGGTGGGTACGTCCTGTTTCTAGCCGACATTCCACCAGCGTGACAGGATCAGGCTGAGTGAAGGCCTGTTCAACGGTGTATCGAGTGCGGGCTGGGCGACCGGTGGAACTTACCGTCATGCGGGTTGGATCGGCATCGCTGCGGCCGACGGGCGCGTCTATCAAACCGCTGTTCGCCTCGAAGGTTCCCCACGCCAACGTTAGGTACTTTCTAGAAACGGTGCGGGCCGCTAGCTGACTAATCAAATTCGCTACCGCGGCCGGGGTTCGCCCAACCATCAACAAGCCCGACGTCCCCTTATCGAGCCGATGCACGATTCCTGGCCGTTCTTCGGTATCACCCACTGCCATAGCAGCGAGTTCTGGGTAGCGCGCCAATAATCCATGCACCATCGTGCCGGTGCGGTTGCCGGGGCCGGGATGCACAACGAGCCCCGCAGGCTTGTTGATAACAATCACATCGGCGTCTTCATAAATGACATCGAGCTGCACACTTGAATCACCCACGAGCAAGAGCGCATCGGACTGTGGTGGAACGGAAATAGTGATCACATCGCCTTCGCGAACCTTACGGCTGCGAGAAACTACCAGGGCACCGTTTACCCGTACTCTTCCAACGTCGACGTAACCAGCGGCATCAGAACGGATCGCTCCGGCCATGGCTGCAACGATTCGGTCAAGGCGTTCGTTATGAAAAACCCCGGGGACTTCTTCTTCAACTATTCGGTCGTGCGTGGCATCGAAATCAAACGACTCATCAAGTTCGATCTCACCCGATTTAGGAACATCAAAGGCACCAGCACCCGGCACGTTTACAGGTTCGCGATGCTCAGTCTCGAGCTTGGTGAGCATTTCCTTGTTGAGCATTTCGTTGTCGCTGCGGGCCGTGGACTTAGCCTTCACTCGTTCTTTTGCTCCCATATCGTCACCGGCCTTTCGTAGAAGAATCGTTGTCAATCGGTAGCGGTGAATCCGCCAGACGAACGGCTTCGGTGGCCGAAACAGCGTTCTGGTTTGCATTCCCGTCGCCCAGTCGCGGTGTTGCGGTTTCGACCCCAACTCCAGTTTCGTCCTCTGACTTTAGGCTGCCAGCGACCGGGCCCGATGCACGAGGGTTTGGGTGATCGGGCCCGCCCCCGAACAGAGTCCAAACGGCAAGTACGGTACAGCCAACGCTTAGGGCCATATCGGCGACATTAAAGACCGGCCAAAAGCCAACATCAACGAAGTCGATCACCGCCCCTTTGTTCCACCCACCATTTCGAAAGAACCGATCGAGTTGATTACCTACGCCACCTCCGGCGATGGCAGCGAGCAACACCGCAAACAAAGGCTGCGCACCCCTCAAAATGGTACGCACTACCCAAACAAGGAGCGCGGCGACCACCGCCGTAACTAGCCAAGCAGTTACAGAAGAACCGTCCCCCAGGCTGAAGGCCACCCCGGTGTTGTAACGCCGAACAAGAGAAAGCGGGCCGAAGAGCTCTATGCGCTCATCGAGATCAATGCTGCGAAGCACCAGAGATTTCGAACCCTGATCGAGACCAACCACCAAGAAGAAGATGGCTAGCGGGACCGTAGTTGAGCGCGATTGAGCAGCCCCGAATGGTTTGTGCCGATCACCATCCATAGCGAACCATCAACCGCTTCTTGACGCTCAGCAACAAGCCAGAGAAAACCTGTTGTTGCCAGTCACTATTAACGACGGGAAAGTCCACCGGTCTTGCACTTCATGCACAACACGGCAAATGGCATAGCGCGAAGGCGATCACGATTGATCATTTCGTGACACTCAATGCAATAACCGTAGGTTCCAATCCCGATGCGGTTCAGCGCCCGATCGATTTCGTCGACGGTTTCGCTGGCTTTTTGTGCCATGGCAATGTCTCGTTCCCGTTCGACCGAGACTCCAGTTCCTTCGCCTGATTCGTCATCAAACTGAACGTCACCCGGTTCCATGTCTGCTGCGAGCTGATCGGCTTCAGCTTGAAGCATGGTGGCTGACGATTCGTACTGACGACGTTCGATGATGAGAACTTCTTGTTGCTGTGTCAGGAACTGACCCTCAGAAAGCTCGTCAATCCCATCGAAGGGATCTTCTAGGTTGAGCGATGGTGCCTTGAGCAGCTTGACGAGTCGGGGGGTAATGGGAACAAGGGACCCTTTTGCGGGGGTCGGTGCTACCCGAGGGGTAGGCGCGGGCGTGGGTTTCGCTGCCTTCACGGCATTTTCGGCAAGTGCGGCTGCCGACGGCGTAGCTACGGCCAGCGCCGAAATGGCGTCTGCGGCGATGCTCTTTGCTGTTGGAGGCTTGACAGCCTTCTTTGACTCTTTGGGCTCCTTCACGGGAGCAAGAGCCATTGTCGTTGGGACCACCTCGACCACAGCCGCCGATTCAGGCTTTACGTCCTTTGCCGGCTTCACGTCCTTCACAGGCTTGACAGCTTTAGCCACCTTCGCTGTAGTTTCCGCCGGTTCGGCCAAAACAGGAGCTGGCACCTTCGGAGCCTTTGTGGGCTTTGCCGAGGGCTCGCCGACCACGGGTTTCACAACAGCCGGAGCTGTTTTCGTGGGCTTGGTTTTCGGTGGCGTTGTTTCGACCTTGGCCGCCTTTGGTGCGTCTTTGGTTTGGGAGGTTTTGGGGGCAGATTTTTCCATGATCGCTTTCGCTGGCGCATTAGGCGCAGCTTTACTTGCTGGAGAAGGTTTTTTAGAACGTTGTTCGCCGGCGGCCGACGAGTCTTTGTTGACCGCAGTAGATTTTTGGGATGTCTTTCCTGCAACAGGAACAACCGAAGTGGCCTTTGCCTTCGCCTTCGGTTCAGGGGATTGCTTCTTGGTAGCCACTGGTGAAACCGTTCCTTCCTACACCTCTACAGGTGCGTGCTGCATAAATAGCCTTGAACACCACAGTGGACATCGAAGGCAATCTGAGGACGGCGGACACTACCACTCTCTTGTGCGTAATCACGGCACTCCAACAAGAACTCGGTCCTTCCACCCATTCCTGATCCCGAAAAATGGGCGAATCGGAGATGTCACCTACGGCAACGTGTCTCCGAGGTTGTCGATGCGAACCAAATGTTCGCTTAGAGCGGCCCGAACTCGATCTCGTGTTGATTGCACGATTGATCGGAGTTGATCAAGCTCAACCTTCTGGGTTGTGACCTCTCGCTCCAAGTGTGCCCGCTCCGTCTCCAGCTGCCGGGAACGTTCCGCATGGGCGTTTTGTGCAGCGGTAACCTGCGTGGCGAGCATCCGTGAAGATTCAGCCTCAGCATCAACAAGTCGACGAGCTGCGGCTCCATTCGCTTCGGCAACGATTTTCTCGGCTTGCACTTGAGCGTCGGCAACCGTTCTTGTAGCGACCGATTTCGCCTCGCTGACCACGAGATCCGCCGCCCGCTGCGCTAAGTTCACCGTTCGTTTCACCGCATCATCGGTGGGCGCAGCCGGAGCAGCAACTATCTGCTGTTGTGCGCGCTGCGCCGTTTCGGTCAGTTCACGGATTCGGGCATGAAGCGCATCCACTCCAAGTGCAACTTCATCAATGAAGGTGTCGACATCGGCTTGGTTGTAGCCCTTCCACGTTTCCCGAAACTCAACATCACGGAGCACAGACGACGTAAGTTCCATCTTCAAGTTCCTTTCGCCAAAATCAAACTGTTCGAACACCAAAGCGTTCTAGGAGCGATAGAGGCCGCTTTCTTGGAGACGACGCTTTTCATCAGCCGACACCTCAACGTTGGTAGGTGTGAGCATAAAAACACTTTCTGCCACTTTTTTCATGTCGCCGTTCAGTCCAAAGGTGAGTCCTGAGGCAAAGTCAACCAAACGACGCTTGAGATCACGGTCGACACCCGTCAGATTGATGATGACGGGTTGCATCGATCGGAAGCGTTCACCGATCTCTTGAGCTTCGGTGAACGATTTTGGCGCTACAACATGGACTTGAGTGGCAGATGAAGGGTTGGGACTCAACGGTCGAACCGATCCACTTCCTGTCGAGCGTGGTTGTGCTTGGATTCCCACAACGCCGCTCTCAGGCGAATGTGCGGGAAGGGTGCGCACGTTGGGCATCTCATCCATTGCTTGACCGATTGGCTGCGGACGTTCGGCGCGTCGAACTTGCGGGGCTGGCCGCTCGTCGTAGGTTGGATAATCGTCATACGGCTCAGCATCGCTGAGACCCAGAAAATCCATTGCTTTGTTAAAGAAACCTGCCATCCGCCCTCCTGGAACGTTCATGCGGAACTGGTTAAGCCTAGGTGATGGTTCTGACGAAACCTGGCATGGTTCGCAAAACACCGATTGTTGGTGCAGGGACTGGGAGAAGGTCGTGGTTTCCCATCAGCTCCTTTGACCAAAAAGCAGCGACCCTAGGCGAAGGTGGGTGGCGCCGTGGGCCAGAGCGACTGCATAGTCATCCGACATCCCTATCGACAGCGACCCTAAGCCATGGGTATCGGCCAAGCGCTTTATTTGCGCAAAGGCTCTCTCCGTTGCGTCGAAACCATAAACGGCTGAGTCGGGGGCAACCCCCATGAGACCGCAAATCCTAAGCCCGGCGAGGCTTGCTTCCTGTAGGACCATTGGCAGCTCATCTGGGGTGCACCCAGATCGTTCACGGGTCTCATGCAATACGACCTGCACGAACACATCGGCACCGGGAACTCTGGATCCAAGCGCCTGAGCCCGTTCGACGGAGTCGACGGTTTGCCACAAAGCAACGACATTTTTCAGCCGGTTGATTTTATTGGATTGCAGCTTGCCCTGAAAGGTCCATTTTGGTCCGCAACTGTTGGCAGTTCGCGGCACCGTTCCTCTCTCAAGCGTCGCCTCGACCGCAGCAGCTTTTGCGACAAGCTCGTCGGCGTAATTCTCTCCAAACCAGGTCAAACCATTGGCGAGCCCCGCAAGCACGGCTTCGGGTCCCCAACCTTTGGTGACACCGATGATCGTGATACTTTCCGGGTCCATCCCTGCGGAATCGATCGTGGCCCGCACCTGTTGCAATCCGGCGCTAACTCGTTCCGAAAAGACTCGGAGGAGCTCATGATCGATCGGTGGACCCATAGCTTCAGTCTGTGCCGGATTGGCACCATACGAACAACGCTTGGCGACCGGCCGATTTTCGCGCCCGCCAGGAGAACCATTTGTCGCTACAAGCTGTGCAGACTCCCGCCGATCCAGCCCAATGGGCACCGCCGACCTCGACGGCCGCACGCACACCTGCCGTCAAATCGAAAGCGGGCAATCCCTCGGCGGTGACCGAACAAACTCGGGGACCATAACGCTTCGTGAGAAGCGCGAGATCTGCCGCGCCGAATTCGTAGCATTCCGGGCCAATGCAGGGTCCAAGCCAGGCAAATACTTCGTCCTCGCCCGAGAGTTTGCGGACGGCCGCAATTGACTGTTCGATGATTCCGGCGTGAAGTCCTTTCCAGCCCGCATGCACTGCCCCGACGACCCCACCGTTGGTCCAAAGCGCGACTGGCGCGCAATCTGCGGTAATCACCGACACCGCGTGGTTTCGCTGATCCGTGATCGCTGCATCGGCAATCGAGCCAGCAAGCATCTGGGGATTCCGCTGTGTTATCTGCTCGATCGAGGTGCCGTGTTCTTGACGCAACCAACTGACAGACGTGAGATCAGTTAGCACCTCACGTCTTTGTTGTAATTCCTCTAAAGACAGATCACAAGACAGGTCAAAGGAACCACTGGCCGCATTGGTATACCCGATACGAATCTTCCCGGAATTGCCGACACGCAACAACTCTGCGAATCGGCCGAAACCGACCTGTTGATCAGCAGCACTTTGGTCGGCTGCGCCTTCACCACCCGATTGACAGATCTGAGGGTTTCTTTGCATCGACACGGTCCCTCTAAGGGCTTGATTCGGCAGGCTCGAACACCCGCACCATCTGCTACTTCTACTACTTCAAAAACGAAGGTACGTCGAACTCATCGTCATCGATACCAAGATCATCGCTTGGTGTCGAGAAAACATCATCGGCTGGATTGGGCACCGCTCGGAGCCCACCTTCACGCGATGGTGCCGACGGTGAAGCAGATGCCGCACTTCCGGCTCGCTTGTCATCCCAACGGTCAAATCCCGCGGCGATAACCGTCACGCGAACTTCATCGCCCATCGAATCATCAATCACCGTTCCGAAAATGATGTTGGCATCGGGATGCGCGACACCCCGAACAATTTCAGCGGCCTCGTTCACTTCGAAGATTCCAAGATCAGAACCACCAGAGATGTTGAACAAAATTCCTCTAGCGCCTTCGATAGAAGCCTCAAGCAACGGCGACGAAATCGCCATGCGCGCCGCGGTCGCCGCTCGCCCATTGGCGTTGCCGTAACCAATACCCATAAGCGCCGATCCGGCATCTTTGAGAATCATTTTTACGTCGGCAAAGTCAGTGTTGATCAAACCGGGGATGGTGATCAAATCGGTGATGCCCTGAACGCCCTGCAACAGCACTTCGTCGGCCATCTTGAATGCCGTAAGCATCGTGGTCTTGTCACTCGCCACACTAAGAAGACGGTCGTTTGGAATAACGATCAGGGTGTCAACTTTTTCCTTCAACAGCTGAATGCCGTTTTCAGCCTGCACGCTTCGACGACGACCCTCAAAGGAAAACGGGCGGGTGACTACACCAATAGTGAGTGCGCCTTGGGACTTGGCTATCTCTGCGATGACGGGAGCTGAACCTGTTCCTGTTCCTCCACCCTCGCCAACGGTGATGAACACCATGTCGGCGCCTTTAATGGCCTCGGAAATCTCGTCGTGGTGCTCTTCTGCAGCGCGGCGGCCAACTTCGGGATCAGAACCAGCACCCAAACCGCGGGTGAGTTCGCGACCGATGTCAAGCTTGACGTCACAGTCGCTCATGAGCAGCGCTTGAGCATCAGTGTTAACACCAATGAACTCAACGCCTTTGAGACCGGCATCGATCATACGGTTGACGGCGTTGACGCCACCGCCGCCGGCGCCGACGACCTTGATCACTGCCAGGTAGTTCTGCGGTGGGACCACGTGTTCTGCCTCCGGAGCATTTGCATAGACGAACGTCGCCAGATGCAACTACCAACGTTACTGGTACTCGTGCCCCTCAACGTGGACACTTGCTGGATTCACGCGACTTTTTGCTGTCAGCCAGACTCGCCAACACGTGCTTTGGCGCTGGTCAGACGCAAAACAGGCGCATCGGGAACGGTCAGATCGATTCCCGCCACGTTGGTTGCCGACCCGGCTCCCAAGAGTGCTCCTAGCGCCCGAGCTTTTAGTTCCAGGTCATGCTCGTCACCAAAATGAACCGCAAGGTCCTTCATTTTGCCCGCAGAGGAAATCGAGGCGGTCAGATCGCTGCCGGTCATCGCAATCGAAACGACACGGTCTCGAAGGTCTGGAGCAAGTGCAGCAACGAGGTCGACCACGCGTTTTGTAGCACCCGAGACGAGTTGTCCAACAGGCGCAAGGACTCCGACGGCGATCGGTCGGTAGGTAACCCCGTCGACCAGAAAAGCCATTTCGGTGCCCTCGGCCGTTTGGGGGTCAAGATCACGCAGGACGGTTCCATCGGCGGCCACGAGGGAGATGCGACCAGCGTGGGCCAACGCCACCACAGTCGTTCGAGTAGTAACGGTGATGCGAACACCACGGGGCCACTTTCGTTCAACTTTCGCAGCGGCGATCTCAGGCAGCGCCACGATACGACGTTGCACCGCAGCAATATCGAGCGAAACGAGAGCTTGGCCGGTTTGTAGCTGCGCAGCGGCACGCACTCGTGGTGCGACAGATCCCGCCCGCCGAATGTCCACTCGATGCAATGCGAGCAGCGGAGAGAAAACCAGTCCAACGCCGAGAAGCGAAACTGCGCCGAAGCCGAGGCCCGTTAGCGCTCGCTGAGAAAGCCCGGTGCGGTGTTGAAGGCGAACACCAAGCGGGGTTCGTCGTTGACGGGGCGCGCTGGGCCGGTTCCTGTTGAGGCGCACGTTGCTGAGTAGAACGCTCCGGACACGAAGGGTCTCCGAGCCGTCGGCAACGGGGCGGGCGACGAAGACCGGTGTTGCTTGACCGTATTCGTGCCCCTCGAAATAGTTGATCTTCCGAGCAGTTCCAGACGATTGCCTCGCTGGAGAAGGTAACCCGGTGCGGTGAATGGCGGTTGATTTTCGCACTTTCACTGTTTGTCCGACCTCGGCGTCGCAGAGGTCAATGACCGCAGGACGGATACGCTGCTCTGCTCGGGGGAAGTTCGGGAGTCTTCCGGCTGGTGCCGTGTTGCCTAGCGAAGAGTCGTTCGGGTTTTCGAGGTCCCCTACGGAGCTATCGAGTGAACGAGGAACAACACGGGTTTGCACACCCCCAACCGATCCAGGACGCCGGCGCTCATAGGACCGCGATCTCCCCGGTGCGACCGATCCGGCTTGCCGGTTGGTCAAAAGCACCGACCGCTCGGGTGGTGTTGCTGCCTGAAGCGAACGCAAACGAGTAGATCCGGGTGCGAGACTTGGCGGGAGATCGGCCGAGGCAACGTGAGATCGGCTTGGATGTTGCGGCATCGATCGTGCCGGATGGTTAGCGGAAACTTCAGGGAAAACATCATCAGCGACCTCACCAAAAAGACTCAGGACTTGACCACCCGAGAGGCTGACCGGCAATTCATCGCGATCACTTTCAACCCGATCAACGCGATCGACACGATCGACGGGTCCAACCTGATCGACTGATTCGGAGGTGCCACCACCGTTTGATTCCACCGACTGCGAAGGGGAAACTAATCGTAAGACTCCAGGCGAACTCGGCCCGTCTGTTGCTGGCGCTTCGCCTTCGAGCGCAAGAGGTTCAGTTGAGACGGCAGACGACAATGCCGATGGCAAGCCTTCAACCAAGGAGGTCGAAGGCCCGATCGAGTGATCGGAAAAATCCATGTGAAGAAGCTCCCTCGGGGCGAGGAGTTGTTGGGGAAGTTGGGTGAAGCGTTGTAAAGGAGTTAGCGAAACCGAAGCCACCAGGCTTTCCTTTTGGATCAAAACCCAAAAATCAAAACTAGGTGATTAGCGGCAAATAACCAGTGTTCAGTCTGGTCGAATCAGCTGACACAAGGTTGGATCTAAACAAATTTTACCAATGATTTTCGATCTGCGAGTTCTGCGGGTTCTCACGGTTCACACGGAGGAACCAAGCGGAGGGAGTTCAGCTTCAAAGCCAAGGGTTTGCACCTCAGGATGCAGGTCAATCCCAAATCGTTCGAAAACCTTCGCCCGAACATGGATAATAAGTGCCCATACGTCACGGGACTGTCCGTTGGGATCGGCTTGAATGAAGTTGGCGTGCTTTTCGGAGACCGAAGCGGTCGCCGTTGGCGACAGCCGGAATCCCTTGAGACCGAGTTCATCGATCAACTTGCCAGCGGAGTGGCCAGGAGGGTTCGTGAACACTGACCCGCAGTTCGCCCCACCGGGCTGATTTACCCGGCGCCATCGGACGATTTCGCTGAGTTCTTCTTCCAGCAAAGCCGAGTCTGCGGGCACGACTTCAAACGATGCGTTCACTACAACTTGGTGGCGTTTCACCGTGCTGCTTCGATAATGAAGATCAAGTTGCGATGGGGCGATGCTTCGAACCCGCTGCCCTGTCGGCGCATAAAGGTCAACCACCGTTACCGACTGTAGGTTGACCGAAACATCAGAGCCGTGGCCGCCCGCATTCATGCGAACGGCGCCACCTACCGAACCAGGCACTCCAACCATCCAACCCAATCCACCACATCCCGCTGCTGCGCATTTGCGGGCTAAGACTGGAAGCTTTACCGCCGCACCCGCATGCACCACTCGACTTTGGTCTAGGCCAGGATCCTCAATTGACACGTTGATGAAATCTCCGGAAAGTTGCACGGCGATGCCGAAGAATCCGTGGTCGTCGATTAGTAGGTTTGATCCTTGCCCAATAACAACAACCGGAATCTCCCAGCCCCATTGCTGGAAAGCTTGCGCCATAACGTCAGCCAACGTTTCAAGATCTTCCACACATTGAGGCCGAAACAACAATCTGGCTGGGCCGCCAATTCGAAACGTTGTGAACGCCGATAGCGCAACATTTCGCTCGACCAGGCCCCCAAGCTGTTCGAGGAGTGTCGCCTCTACCCAATCAAGCGCCGCAGCCTTTTGTCCACCGTCGAGAGAAGTATTCGCCACCACGGCTACGCCTGGCCCGTAAACTTCGACCATGGGCTGGTCAACATCTCGGTGGGCAACGTGGTGAGATCACCAGCATTCATCGTTAGGCACAAATCACCGGCTCGTAGTTGTTCACTAAGCAGCACAATGAGTTCTTCTCGGGTTTCGGCATAGTACGTAGGCTTACCTTCACGATTTGCCACGACCGCATCAAATACCGTGCGACCTGAGATCCCCGGAATGGGGGCCTGGCCCGCAGGGTACAGCCCGGTAATGACCACCACATCGGCTCCCAAAAACGAAGGGCCGAAATCGACGCCAACGTCTCGGATACGGGTATAACGATGAGGTTGGAACACCGCAATTACTCGGTCCCAACTCTGCGGTCCACGTCCACGATCAACTGCGGTCACATTCGTTGCAACTTCAGCGGGCAGGTGCGCATAATCGTCGACAAAACGCACCCCACGGGCCATTCCACGTTGTTCCAATCGTCGCCCGACTCCCTGGAATCCAGCCAATGCCGCGATGATTTGTGCAGGATCGATACCAAGCTCGGTGGCCATCGCAAACACAGCCGTAGCGTTGCGAACAACATGTTCACCGGGGAATCTTACCGAGAGCGCAAACGAAGCCCCAGAAGGCCCCGTGACGGTAAAGCGACTCCCACTTCCCTGCGCAACGATTTCCGTGATGCAATACATCGCCGCAGCGGAGGTTCCGTAGGTCGTGACCGGCAACGGTGCGAGGCGGGCCATCATCTCCACGATTCCTGGATCATCAAGACAAACAACACGATGGCTGCTGGCTTGACGCACAAAGGTATCGAATGCTGCTTCGAGGTTGGCCATTGAGCCATGGAAGTCAAGATGATCGGGTTCGATGTTGGTGACAATCACGGCCTCAGCGCCAAAACACAAAAAGGAGCTGTCACTTTCATCAGCCTCTACGCTTAACCATTCACTGTCGGCCCATCGGACCCCGGTTGCCAACTCCGTAATTTGTCCGCCAACAATGAAGGAAGGATTCCATTCCGCAGCCATAAGTACTACAGCGGCCATGCCACTCGTTGTGGTTTTTCCGTGAGTTCCAGAAATGCCAAGCGTTCGTCGTTGCCGACCAAAAGCCGTCATCATTTCGTTGCGTGTCGCAACGGGGATACCGAGCTTGACTGCTTCGTCAAGCTCCACGTTGCCGGGTTTCACCGCCGTTGAAATAACCACTAGATCAGCGTCTCGCACCAGCTCGGCATCGTGACCAACAGTTACCGTACAGCCTTGTCCGCGAAGCGTGTCGAGAAGAACGCTATCGGCCTGATCACTCCCACTCACGGTGTGTCCACCAACCACCAAGATGTGGGCGATTGCGCTCATCGCGGCTCCGCCAATGGCAATAACGTGAATCCGTTGTGGGTGAGATACGTCAGGAACCATAAAGAGAACAACTCAAATCATACGTGTGCGAATCAAAAATGAAAGGGGTGCTTTGTACAGCGGATGTGGTTAAAACCTGGTCGTCAACTACGCAAAAGTTGGCGCGCATTGCTCTTACCGAGCTCTACTGGCGAATCGATCGAGCAGAGCCACAATCGCCGGAGCAGCGTTAGGGCGGGCACGTTTACGTTGCGCCTGACGCATCGCTGCGTAGTGGGCATCGTCTTGAAGAATAAGGGAAAGCTCGTGCGCTAAACGCTCGGGTGTGCACTCTTTGTCGGGAACACAGATCGCTCCCCCGTCGGCCACGACACTCATCGCGTTGGCGGTTTGGTGGTCTTCAGCAGCACTGGGCAACGGAACCAGGATTGCGGGAACTCCAGCAATAGCCAAATCTGCAATGGATGTGCCACCGGCCCGACAGACGAATACATCAGCGGCGGCGTAAACAAGGTCCATACGGTCTTCATAACGAATCTGGTGATAAGTAATCGTTCGGTCTGATGCGTTGGCGTTCCATTCAGTAAGCCACTGTTGCGCCGCTGCATAATCACGATCCCCAATGACGTGATGCACACTTAGTTTTCGATCCGACCAGGATTCCATCAAGCCAAACACGGCTTCGTTGATCCGGCGAGCACCCAGCGAACCGCCAAACACCGCCAAGAATCGTTGATCCGTGGGATATCCAAGATCACGTCGCGCCTGGTTCTTCCGATCCTGAAAACCAACTGAGCGAACAACATCCAAAGACGCCGACGACGAAACATCCAGCGAAACTTCTGAGGAAACATCCATCGAAACGTTTGCGGGAGAATCCATCAAAACATTCGCTGAAACGTCAGATGAAACGTCGATCGAAACGTCCGGCGATACGGTTTGTGCTAGTTCCGGGGTGATATCGACTGGTACGTTTGAGTCCTCTGCGGGTAAGGGTTCGCTGAACAGGGCAAGCACTTCGGGTCGTACTGGGTTACCCACAAGCTCCGCATGCGCAAGCCCCGTTCCTTCAAACTGAACGGCGGTGGCTTTGGCATATCGAGCGAAGGTTGAAATCGCCTTTCCGGCCCGAGCATTTGACTCAGCCTGCACGAGCGGGATCCGCAGCAATCGGGCAGCAAAAGCACAGGGTGTTGACGCATAGCCACCTACAGAAAAAACCACGGCAGGACGCTTTGTGGCTAACAACCACAGAGCCCGCACAGCACCAGACATCAATCCAACAACAGCGCCAATGTTGTCGGTTGTGAGCTTGCGTTGAATCCCCCGTCCGCTCAGCAGCGTAATGGGGAAACCAGCCTCTGATACCAACCGGCCCTCCAACCCACGCTTGCTTCCTACAAAGTGAATCGCTGAGGCTGGGGTTCCAGTTGCTCGTAGTTCATTGGCAATCGCCAGGGCTGGCAGAACGTGACCCGCGGTTCCGCCTCCAGCAATGACGATCCAAGGGCTCTTTGACATACACCCATTCTTGCCGTTCAAAGCGGCCGTGCGGTAGATATTCTCGTACTGCTAGTGGGCTGCGTTGGCCTGAAGCGATGGGGCTTTTCGCGGAGCTTCACCGAAACGAACGACTTTACGGGTGTGACGGGCAATGTTGATAAGTACCCCAGCAGCCGCCATCAAGATGATGAACGATGATCCACCTTTCGAAATGAACGGCAACGGGACTCCCGTTACCGGCATGGTGCCAATGACTGCGCCCATGTTGATCACCGCTTGGCTAACAATCCATGTCGTGATACCCACGGCCAGAAGAGAAGCAAAACGATCGTCAGTTCGTCGTGCGATGTGACTTCCACACAGTGCGATCAACAAGAAGCTACCCATGACCAGCAGCGCGCCGATCATGCCGATTTCCTCGCCGATGATGGCAAAAATAAAGTCGGTGTAGGAGTTTGGTAGAAACCCCCATTTGGATCTACTGGCCCCAACACCAACCCCGGTGAAATGGCCAGAGGCGAAACCCATCTTCGATTGCATCACATGGTAGCCAATGCCATCGAGATCCTTATCGGGGTGCATGAAAGCCAAAACACGATCACGGCGGTAGGGCTCAATGATGGATAGCAGCACAGTTGCACCGAGCCCAACCGCCCCGTACTTCATTAGTACTCGGGATGGCAATCCCGTCGCCACAATCATGGAGGCAAGAATGGCCACGAGGATCATTGCGGTGCCCATATCGGGTTGCAAAAAGATAGGCCCGATTACGAGAACTAGGACTACGAGAATTTGGTTACGAATTTTGCGTTGCTCATCGCTATGACCTTCGATCTCGGCCAGACCCAAAGCCAATGTGGCGCAAAGGCCGAGCTTCATCACTTCCGATGGCTGGAACGCCAGTGATTCGGGTCCAATCCAACGAGTCGATCCGTTTTTCGTAATACCCAAACCGGTAAAGGTGGCCAGCACACCAACGAGCGAACCACCGAGTACCAACGGGCCGGCTACTCGCCACATCCGGTACGGAAGCAACATCGTTACCGAAAAGCACACCAACCCAAGGGCGACGAAGATCACTTGCTTCTCGAACAGATGCCATGGGTTCCCCCAGCGATGCAGGGCGTAAACCGAAGATGAGGAAGCAACAAAGACCAACCCCACCGTGGTTAGGAGGGCAACGAGTGCTACGAGGCCAAAAGACAGCGGTGTCCAGCCGCGAATACCTCGTACGTCTACATAGGTTTCCAATCGGTCACGACCACGGGACCTGTGAATGATTTCTCCTCTGGATTGCCGGGTGTTTCCCGCAGCAGAATCGAGAGTGCGGTCTGTGGAAGTACCACGAGAAGGGATTGGGCGCTGCGTTGTAGGGCGAGACGGCGTTGTGCGTGGGCCTACATGGGGCGTAGCAGCGTTATAACGGCTTGGACCAACCGTTCCGGCAACGGGGTTCGTGTTCGGTCGTGCGGTTGGCCTGCGGGGAAAGGTGAATGCCATCAGTCAATGCCTCCGAGGCGTATGAAATCGTTGTAAAAAATGCCTAGGCCAACGGAGACCATGATCATGGCCAAAATCCAGAAGCGAATGATCACGGTGGTTTCAGGCCAACCGCCAAGCTCAAAGTGGTGATGAATTGGGGCCATCCGAAACAGTCGACGCTTCTTCATGCACCGAAAGGTGAACACTTGGATGATGACCGAAAGTGTTTCGATCACAAACATTCCGCCTAAAAGCGGTAGCAACAACGGCGTGTAGGTAATGAGCGCCACGGCCCCAAACCCAGCTCCAAGGCCGAGTGCGCCCACGTCACCCATGAAAATACGAGCGGGTGCAGCATTCCACCAAAGAAAACCAGCGCATGCACCCACCATCGCTCCCGTAAGTACAGCGATATCGAGCGCTTGAGGAACTTCGTAAACGGGCTTGTGCCGGAACATCCAAAACGCCATCACGCAATAGGCGGCGGAGGTGTATATGGAAGTACCCGCAGCCAAGCCGTCAAGACCGTCGGTCAGGTTCACTGCGTTGGAAAATCCAATCACGATGATGATGGCGAATATGACCCATAAGAACGGCGGCAGTTTCCAGCCGGGCCATGAAAACCGGGTGAACCCAACGACCATTTTCAGGTTGGCCCAGTTCACGGCCCGTTCGGCAAAGATGATGGCCACGGCAACTTGACCGGTAATTTTCGCCCGTTTGTTGAGCCCAAGGCTGCGCTTGCGGGTTACCTTGATCCAATCGTCGGCCAGGCCAACCGCGCCGGTTCCCACTAACGCGAACAGCGCCAACAGGCCACCCTTGGAAAACGGAACGGCGTTGGTAACCCAATGGGGAACCACGTACCCAATGATGATTGCCCCAATGATGGCGACACCTCCCATTGTGGGGGTGCCAGACTTTTTCAGATGAGCCTGCGGGCCGTCTTTGCGAATCGGTTGCCCAATGCCTCGAGCGGCAAGAAACCGAATAAGAACAGGCATACCGAAAATCGCCGAGAGAAAGCTAAAGACTCCGGCGATGAGAAGAGCGGTCATCGAGTTTCCTTTGGTTCGCTGCTGGTGTTCGTTGCAGCTCCACCCAGAGCTTGCTGGTTTGAAACCGGGGAGGTTCTTTCGTGCAGAAGAGTAACGAGTCGTTCAAGTCCGGCGCTGCGGCTTCCCTTAACCAAAATTGCGGTTCCGGTGCCGACCAGGTTATTGGCGAGTAGCCAATCGACAGTGTGGCGGTAATTGGTGGTGATGGTTGCGCCGGGGTAGCGAGATTCGTTGACCGAAAGCAGCACATCAATACCCAATCGTGTTGCTTCATTGGCGACTTGTTGGTGCAGCGCTTCGGCGTCATCGCCCAGTTCGGCCATGGTTCCTAGTACCGCAACTCTTCGGGTAGCACTCAGTTCGCTAAGCGCGCTTAGGGCCACGAGCATGGCTGACGGATTGGCATTGTACGTGTCATTACAAACTATGGCCCCGCTGGCGAGGGTAGACATTTCCATCCGCCATGGTGAGACGTCCTCGGTACGAAGGCCCTGCACTACAGCCTCAAGGGAAACCCCCGCAGACAACGCAGCACCGGCAGCCGCAAGTGCATTGGCTACCTGGTGGCGTCCGCGGACGGACAACTCGATAGTGACGGCGCCCCAAGCGGAGTTGAGAGTGAAGCTGGGTCGAAGGGTCTCATCGACCACGATGTTGCTTGCCCAAAAATCGGCCTGCTCCAAACCCGCTGCGGAAAACGTGCGAACCGGTGCGGCGCTGAGTGAACGTAGTTGCTCCAACATTGGGTCGTCTGCGTTGAGGATGGCGGCACCGTTGGCAGGGAGCGCAGCAAGGAGTTCCCCTTTTGCCCGGGCAGTCATTTCGGTGCTGTGAAACAGTTCTCGATGCGCAGTACCAATGTTGGTGATCACCCCAATGGTGGGATTGGCGATCGCACAAAGGACGGCGATATGGCCAACTCCGCGAGCACCCATTTCGATAACCGTGAACGCGGTGTCATCAGGACCGTTAGCCAGCGTGAGCGGAACCCCAAGTTCGTTGTTGAACGATTTGAGACTGGCCGTTGTTGGTCCGGCAGAGCGGAAGATTCCTGCGAGCAAATCCTTGGTCGATGTTTTGCCTGCAGAGCCCGTAACACCCACCACCGGTCCGGCAATACGTGAACGGGCGTAGCTACCAATACGGCGAAGGGCAGCCTCGGTATCGTGCACCACAATTTCGCCCTCGAGCCCACTGGCATGATCGACAAGGAACGCCGAGGCTCCAGCGTCGCTGGCCATGGACAGGAAGTCGTGACCGTTTCGCTCTCCCCGTATGGCTACGAACAGATTGCCGGCCTGCACAACCCGAGAGTCAATAGCAAGTCCACGTATTGTTCCATCAGGACCTTGAAGATGCCCTTCAGTGACTGCTGCAAGTTCGCTGCGAGAGAACTTCATGACGCACCCGTAAATGGCGAGTAGCCACGTTCGCTTAGTAGCGAAAGGGAAACGTCGCGGTCTTCAAAGGGGTGCACTACACCAGCGATTTCCTGTCCGCGTTCGTGACCCTTGCCGGCAATCACCACAACATCATTTTCTTTGGCCGAATCAAACGCCAAGGCAATGGCCACGCGACGGTCGAGTTCAACCGTGATGCGATAGCGCATCGATTCTTCCACCCCGGCCAGCACTTCGGCGGCGATGGTTGCAGCAGATTCTGACCGAGGATTATCGGAGGTGAGAATGGCTAGGTCACTTCGGCTGGCCGCAATACGCCCCATTTGCGGACGCTTTGTGCGGTCCCGATCCCCACCGCAACCAAACACGGTGATGAGTTGAGATTCTGGTCCAAGGGTGGCCTGAGCTGCTTCCAAAACTCGGTCAAGGCCATCGGGAGTGTGGGCAAAATCGACCACAACACCAAAAGGTTGACCACAGACGATTGGCTCGTAGCGTCCGGGAACTACCGAGGCTTCCAAGCCTGCAACGACACGCTCTGGCCCAATACCGAGGATTTCGGCGACAAACGCTGCGCCGACCGCATTGGAAACGTTAAACGTACCGGCCAACGGAAGCACCACCGGAAGACCTCGCCACGCCATAGTGGTGTGGGTGGCAAAATACGAAACAGGGTCAGCGTCCTTCGTGCTGAATCCATCGGTCGGAACCTGCGCAGCATCTCGGAGAAGGCGGCCATGTGGGTCGTCGAGATTCACTACTGCCCTCGATGATCGCATTGGAACGAACAGCTCAGCTTTCGCCCGAAAGTAAGCTTCCATATTTTCATGGAAGTCCAGGTGATCTTGCGAAAGGTTCGTGAACACCGACACAGCAAAGTGGATGCCATCAACGCGGTTGAGCGACAGCGCGTGGGAGGTAACTTCCATCACCACAATCTCGACACCTTGGCTTACCAACTCGGCAAGGCGTTCCTGTAAATCAGTCGCTTCAGGAGTGGTGCGTTTTTGGGTGAGGGTCCCTATGACCGCACTCTTGCGCTGACCAGCAGTAAGGATGCTCTCCAGCATGTGTGACGTGGTGGTTTTGCCGTTGGTACCGGTGATCCCAACCATAGTGAGTTTTGCTGATGGATTGTCGTAAACCGCGGAAGCAACCGGTCCAAGGGAGGCTCGGGTGTCCGCAACAACAAACTGCGGCACAGCAATTCCGGGGAGTTCGTGATCAACGAGGAGTGCAACTGCCCCATTACTCACGGCTTCAGCAGCAAAGTCATGCCCGTCTCGTTGCGCGCCTCGAACGCAGCAGAACAACGTTCCCGGCCCAACTCGACGGGAGTCGTGCGTGATGTACTCAATGGCCTCAGGGGCATTTACACCGGTGTTTTGTTCATTGCTCGCGGGTGATCGCAGCGTAACGGCAATTCCGTTGTACCACGCGCGCATACGACCGAGGAGATCCTCGGGAAGTATTGGGCTAACGGTAAAGCGTTCGGTGGAGGAGGTCATTGGACAAACATTCAAATCATCAGCAAGCACGCACGCACTACGGGCTGACCTTAGCTTTTTTTGTTGCCGCAGAGATTGGTCGCTTCTGCGTTGGGCCTACTTCTTCAGTCTTGACTTTGGCAACCGCAACCGTTGCGGGAGGAGCGATGGCGGTTGGTAACACCTGCGCTCGGGCAACGGCTTTCCCGCTTCGACGCCATGAGGACAGATCTGGAACCGCAGCAACTTGTGGTTTTGGCGAAAGCTCTTGCACCACCGACGGCGCTGACTCGGCTTGGCCTGGCTCAGCTTGAGCCGGGACAAATTGGCCCGACACAGGTTGGCTCGTGAGTGCAACGTCGATAACGGGAACACCGGGCGAGGCGACCACTGGAACCCCTGCAGCCGATGCGACTTGCGAAACGCTTGGCACGGTCGCAACCGGCACCGCAGCAACGGGGACTGCGTCCGGCAAGGCGGCAACTGGCACGACAGCAACTGGTACTGGTACAACGGCTGGCGCAGGTGCTGCAGGAGCAACCGTGGTGACGGCAAACGGCGACAGGGTGGGCGCTGCGGGAACTGCGACTGATGCAGAACTCCCAGATGGATCTGGCGCAGCGACGGAATCACTCTGAGTTGCCGAAGGTACGAGGATCGGAACAATTGACGCGGCCCCAGAGGCAGCAACCGAGGCCGTGGCCGTTTGCGTTGGAGTTGGGGGCACAACAACATTGGGAGCTTGGTTTGCCGAAGAGTTTGCAACGACCCCAGCGACACCCAACGTGGCTGCTTTGCGAATCTCTGCTTGCTGCCAGTTGCCAGCTTGTGCAACGGCACGCATTTCCCGAGTTACTCCGAGCGCTGCGGTATTACCGGGAACCCCAGCAGTTTGGCTGGTTGTAACTTCGGAACCAGAAGAGGGCGGAATACGGTAGTGCTGGCCCAAAAAGTGGGCGATCTCGGCGAACAGCGGCGCAGCGGTGGCCCCACCGTAGATCGAGGTCTTCGGCTCATCAAGCAAGCTCAGAATCGCAAAGCGAGGGTTCTCTGCTGGGAAGAAGCCAATGAAGCTCGCTACGTACGCATCGGTTCGGTAACCGCGACTGAACTCATTAGGTTTTTGTGCCGTGCCGGTCTTTCCCGCCACTCGGTAACCCTTCACCTGAGCCTGCTTGCCAGTTCCAGAGAGCACTACAGATTCCAACATGCGCGTCACTTGCAAAGCGGTCTCTTCAGAAATCACACGGACTGGATCAGCCGTCTTTAGCTTGCGTTCGACGCCATTTTTGTCAATCGTCGAGTGCACAAGGTGCAGAGGTACTCGTACACCCTTATTCGCGATCGTTGTATAAACCCCGAGCATTTGGAGAGCCGTAACAGCGAGCCCTTGACCGATAGGGACGGTACCAATTGAGGTCCCTGTCCACTTATTGAGCGGAGGCAAAATTCCGGCAGATTCTCCCGGAAAATTGATACCGGTCTTCATACCCAATCCAAAGCCACGCATGTAGCGATCAATCTGTTTGCGGCCGAGTTGTTGTGCGATTTTGATGGTGCCGATGTTGGAGGAGTTGGTAAGAATTTCGCCAGGCGTGAGCATTGCTTCTTTATGCGGCTCGTCGTCTTTGAAATTGTGATCCGACACTTGCATACGATCAGGCACGTTGAACCGGGTAGCGGGGTTGACCACACCATTTTCAAGAGCTGCGGCAATTGTGATTACCTTGGTCACGGAGCCAGGCTCATAGACCGAAACCAAAGCGGAATTGTCTTCGGCAGGAAACACCTGGCCAGAAGAATTCGTCCGCATATTCGAGAGGGCCACGATGTCACCAGTAGCAATATCGGCGATTGCGGTCATGCCTGATTTTGCACCGGTAGAGGCAACGGCTTGCGCGGTCATCCCCTCTAGCGCGTAGGTAAGTGAGCTGTCGAGGGTCAGGACGATGTTGGTCCCATTTTCGGCAGGAATGGTTCGATTCAGCCCCGCGGGAATCTGTTGTCCTCGAGCATTGCGCTCTACAAGCAACTCCCCGGTCTCACCCTTGAGGTTTGGTTCGTATTGTTTTTCAAAGCCAGTCTCGCCAACACCCGAAGCCCGGTTCACGCGGCCCAAAACTGAGCGGGCGAGATCTCCCGATGGGTAGATCCGATTTTGTTCTTGTTCAAGCGAAATGGCACGCAGCTTGAGCGCTCGGATTTTCTGCGCCATGTCGTCGTCAAGACCGCGTGCAAGCACTACATAGCGTCCCGTGCGGGCCAAACGGGCTTTGATCCACTCAGGATTGAAACCCAGCGCTGGCGCCAACAACTCAGCGGTATTCTGCGTTTCCGCTGCAGCAGTTTCGGGGTCGCCAATAAGACGCCATTCCCGCACACTGATGGCCAGAGGCACCTGGAAACGATCGAGAAGATCTCCCCGTGCTGCGGGCAACACGATGGTACGCGTACGTTGCTTTTTACTCAGCGCTACCAGCGAGTTGCGATTACGAACTTGAAGACTAAAGATCTGGAACGCCATCACGCCAAAGACCAGAAGCCACAACACGGTGATGCCTCGGTAATGACGAAACGGACGCCGGGTTAGCAAACCGTGACGGGTACGCGTAACACGGCCTGCATCATCTTGGCGTGCGCGTTGGCGTTGCTTGTTTTGGCGAGGAGGCTTTGCTCCTCGTTGTGGTCCGCCGGTGCGATTGTTGCGTTGGCCCGAATACGGATCATGGCCGCGGACACTCGGTCGCGAGCCCAGTGCTCCGGTCGACGGGCCACGCCTGGCGTCAGTACCTTTATCAGTGCCAGATCCAGTACGTGGCCGACGAACTACTGCACGTCGTTCTGTACTGGTGTGTGTCAGCGGTGAGTTCGAGGAACGTGAGTACGCGCTCTCAGATTGACCCCTGGAGGGTCGTTGCTTGCCTCCGACGCCCACAGGCGCCACCGTAAACCGGGCCACGGCTTAGCGAACAATCCGTGTGGCCGCCAACGCTAACGGTTTTGCAGTGGGTAAAAAACGAACAGTGCGTGGTGGCTCAAGACCAAGTTCTTGCGCTACCGAAACAATGCGATCTGGGGCTTCCAAGGTGGCTACCTGTACTCGAAGGCGTTGGTTCATTCGTTCTGCTTGCGCGATGTCAATGTTGAGTTTGTCGATGCCGAGTTGTGTGCGGGCCAAACTTGCGTGCATGAACACGGCCGCAAAGGCAATGGTCACTAAAGCAACAATCGCCAACAGTCCGAGAACCTTCTTGCGGGTACTTCCAACCGTTTTACCACCCCTAAGTACGCTTAGGGCAGGCCTGGCCACCGTTGACCTAGACGGGTTTTCACGGATCGCCGATTGTGCAACAAACAGAGGATCGGCCAATGCCGACGATCCGTTTGTTGCGTAACTGCTGCGGTACCCGGGGGGCTGTGTTGTGCGGGCTTGGGTCGAGCGGCTTGCGCTAGCACCGTACGCGGGGGCATCAACGGTGCGGAGGCGTTCGCGTGGCGAGCCTGTAGCGCTGCTTCCTAACATTGCGGCTTGAGCTGGGCTCATCGCTTTCGCTCGTGCCTCGCCACGAGACATACCAACGACTCTGTGGCCTGATTGACCCTGCTGGTTCGATTGACTTGGTCGGTTCGATTGACTTGGTCGGTTCGGTTGACTCGGCTGGCTCGACCAATTCTCCTGCTGGGCACTACTTGCAGAGATTCGGCTTCCCGCATCGCCTGAACGCCCGCTACGAGGTTGAGCTGGCAAGGCAAAGGATCCCTCAGCGCTGGTGGGGCTCCCATAGCCATAGCTGTTGCTGCCATTGGAACGATTGCTGCCATTGCTGCCATTGCCCGGTCGGCTCGACCTGGCGGGCGCAATTCCCGTGCGATTCAATGGGCGCGTAAATCCAGTTGACGGCCGTTGCGTTGCCTCGGCGCGTTGTTCCATCTGAGCGCGCTGCTCCGCAATCATCGAGGACAAAATCCCTCGACCACGAACGGCGTCGAGTGCTGGAGAACCCTCAGTGAGCTCGATGGCAAAAGCAAGCGCACGTTCGTTTTCGCGTGCAGATTGTGGGCGCAAAGTAGCGAGCGGATCGGCATCAATACGGTCAAGAAGGTCGTTCATTGTGTGCTCCGGGGAAGAAGCGCAGCCGAGGAGGGTTCATCAGCAACGGGGGAAATACGAGCGGCTTCGCCACGGCGGGCACGGGCCATAACAGGAGGGGTCGGGCGTGAACCTTTGGTCTTCGACGAGGCACCGGCGACCTGGGGTTCGTTGTCGGTTGTGGGTTCTGGGTCAGGGGATCCAGGCGATCCGGGAGATCCAGGAGATCCCGGCGATTCAGAGAGGGTGTTGGCATTTGCTGGCTCCGCAGCCGGGGAAGGAAATCCTGCGGAACCAGCCATGACAAAGACTCGGGCGACAGCACTTGCCGCACGAGGATTCGAAGCAATCTCTGCTTCTGTTGGACGGGTAACGCCCCGTCGCATCATCCGACCTCGGGGAAGTGCCCCACAAACGCAGGGCAAGCCGGATGGACACGAACAACCACCGGTTTCGGCGAACCGAAAACGATCTTTCACGATCCGGTCTTCACCGGAGTGATACGACAACACGATGCAACGCCCACCGGGCGCCAACACGTCAAGAGCCGCATCGAGTGCACGCTCTAAAACCCGCAGCTCATCATTGACTTCGATGCGCAGCGCCTGAAAGGTGCGCTTTGCGGGATGTCCACCGGTGCGACGAGTAGCCGCAGGGATGGCATTGGTAACGATCTCCGCTAGCTGCACGGTGTTCGTTAGGGGGCGATTGGCGATGATGGCGCGTGCCACACGGCCGGAGAACTTTTCGTCGCCGTAGACATGAAGCACGCGGCTCAAGTCACACTCGGAGTAGGTGTTGCAAACGTCGGCAGCGGTGATGCCCTGGGTTGTATCCATGCGCATATCAAGCGGCGCATCGTTGCGATAGGAAAATCCACGCTCGGCCAAATCGAGTTGGGCTGAGCTCACCCCGAGATCAAAAAACACAGCCACGATCGGGAGTCCGTTGGTTTGTTCTTCGACTGCGGCGATGATGTCGTCATAACGGCACTGACGGACAATGGCTCGATCGCCGTAGCTTTTCAAACGCGCACTGGCTGCAGCAATGGCAAAGGGATCGCGGTCTAAGCCAAGGATGGTGACGCCAGGAAAGGCATCGAGAATGGCGCGGGTGTGGCCAGCTCCACCAAGGGTTGCATCGATCACCAAACCGTTAGCTACCGGCGCTATTGCTTCGAGGGTTTCGGCTTTCATCACCGGAACGTGGGCAAAGACTTCGTCGGGCGTTGGGTTGCTTGGCGTGTTGGAAGCACCGGTCGTGTTGGACGTACTCGGTGTGCTCATGGTTGCGCCCTGGTGCCGGCCCGCCGGGTGAAAGAACCGAGCAAGTTCGAGCCGATGCTCCTGTGACGGTGATTGCTCACCTGACCCATCCGAATGACCTGACCCTGAAGAATCACTATCGGAGGAATCGAGGTCGAGCGAGTCAATTCGCACCGCATCGTTGAAGGCAACATCGGGTGCTTCGAAAGGGTCTCGCTTGTTCGCGTAGATAGCTTCGACCGCTTTGGCAAGCTTGGCGAAGTCAGCGTCGTGCAGGAGTTCAAAGCCTGCCGTTGACTTGGCAACATGGAACATCCGATGGAGACGACTTTGACCGCATCGTCTTTTAGGGTGCGAGTTTGTGTATGCGCGCATAACATCACTCACTATCGCTTTCGAGGTACACGTCGTAGCGGGCTGCATCCCAAACTTCGAGTCGGTCACCGGCACCGATTATGGCCAAAGGGCCGCTTGATCCGATCACCGCTTTTTCGCGGAGCACTTCGGGAATAGTGATGCGAAACTGTGCGTCCATCTTTGCGGCGCTGGCGTAGGAGGTAAAGCGACGGTATTCCCGAGCGCCAGCGGCCCCACCGGTCAGTTCGAGTTGCTTCTTTTGGGCCAGCTTTTCGTTGAAGCCCTCTTCGGGCCAGATGGCGATTTCGCTGTTCTCGCCAAGCGCGAAGTACAGAGGGCCATGCAGGTTGTCCCGGTACTGCGACGGAAGCACGATGCGGCCCTTGTCGTCGAGCGAGTGCTGAACGCGGCCTAGCAGCATGGCAGCAATCCCTGCTTCGGCAAGCAAAACTGGCGTGATGCGTTACTCCAAGCGACTGAGAAGCGACTGAACACGAAAAACGCCCGCCCGGCAACGGGAAGAGACAGGATGTTCTGTGTTGAGATTTCCACTTCCCTCCACATGCACCCAAAATCTACCACCACGCTCCACTAGGAAGCTAGGGCTAACTCGCGTAGTCCTAAAAAATTCCTAACAAGTCGACGATTTTTCACGTTTAGCGGTTGCGTTTCGCGAAATCCCACGCATCGTCGAAATTTCAGGCGTGTAATCGATCAACCCGCCCACCCGGCCCAAGGCCGCCTAGGTCTTCCCCCAACCCGCCAATGAACCAGCTCCTCCACTGGCCCTCCACCGACCCTAAGGCCCTTACTCCTAAAGCTGTCCCAGGACGCAGGGTAGCGCTTTGAGTGGTTATTTGGGTCGTTGCCTTCTTTCGACGGCACGGTATCGCCGTTACCTAACGTTCGCCGACAGCTCGGCGCGTGTATTCAGACGCGAGTTGAGTGCGGCTGACAAGGTCGAGTTTGCGGAACACGTGGGCGAGGTGGGTTTCGACGGTACGCCGCGACACGTAGAGGCGGGTTCCGATTTCCGGGTTGGTGAGGCCATGGGTGGCGAGTTCGGTGACCGCCATTTCCGTCGGGGTGAGCGAGTCCCAGCCGAAGCTCGGACGAGTGGGGCGTATGGTCTTCGTTCCGATGCCGAGCCGGTGGAGTGCGGCTTCGGTGCGTTCCAATTCGGCGGTTGCGCCAGCAGTGGAATGAACCCCGGCGGCGTCGGTCAGCATGGCGATTGCTTCGTCGTTTCGACGTGCGGCGGCCAGTGCGTCGGCCGCGTCGTGGCAGCAGTCTGCAAACGCGACACGCAGCGGGGTCCGGCGAAACATTTCGACCGCTTCTATCAGCCGGTTTACGTCGGCATCGACGAGGGCGCCAGCTTGCAAGGCGAACGCCTGTCCACTGAGTACCGGACAGCGACGGCGCCCTTCTTCAAGGCTGTCGGCGATGGTGCGGGCGAAATCCGTGCGGCCGCACGCCATGGCCAGTCGAGCGGCGACGATGCCGCGTTCGCGGTAGCCGTAGAAGTAGCGGAGGAATTCGGTCTGCGACCAGGTGAGTTCGGCGAGGTTCAGTGCACGTTCGAGGTCGCCGGTGGCTGCGAGGTACTGCGCCTGGGCGTCGAGCAACCAGTCGGCTCCGAACAACGACCCGCCCGAGGTGATCCGAGCGATGCCAGTGGCGAGAAACGTGGCGGCCCCTTCCATGTCCCCCCTGCGCAGGGCAATGCGAGCTCGTACCGATTCGGAATACAGGACAAAGTTTAGGTTGCCGGAGTCCTCGACGACGGCGGCTCCGGCCTCGAGTTCGGCGATCGCTTCGTCGAAGCGACCGGCCGCGAAGTGAGCGAATCCGATCACCATATAGGCCATCGGCAGCTGCGATAACGCGCCACGATGTTCATAGCGAGCGCGCGCGGCCGACGCGGCGGCGATGGCACCATCAAGGTCACCCATCTCCACCAACCCGACCGCCGAGAAATGATCGGGGATGAGGTAAGACGTTGCGGTCACCTTGCCGGAGACGTACAGCGCAATGCCCTGCCGGAGGTGGTCTTGGGCCTCGGCCCCGTGGCCGGTGACCAAATGAATGCCGCCGAGTGCCTGGTGGGCGAGGCACTGTGTCGTGGCGTCGCCCACCTCGACGCCATGGGCGAGAGTTTCCGCTCCGTGGAGCAGGCCGGCCTCGGGCGACAACACCCCAGTCACGACCTGCAACTGCGCGGCGAAACAACGGAGCCGGGTTGACTCCTCGGCGGGGGCCTCGGCAATGGCGACCACTCGTTGAATGGTGGCGATGGCCGATGGGATATCGCCACGGTTGCCGTAGACCGCCGAGAGACCGCGCAATGCCGCGTACTGCACGTCGGCCGACGGAGCGGCGTCGAGCACGGCGGACGCCATCTGTTCGGCTCGGGTGAACTGACCGCACCAGGCAATCGGCTCGATCATTCGGGCCTGAACCGCCGCTCGGCCTTGCCACCCGTCGGGCGCGAACGTGAGTGCCTCGTCGTACAGCGCAATGGCCGCACTCGGGGCGATCGACACCGTCTCGTCGGCGGCCCGTACCAACCATTCGACGGCCTCGATGTCGCCGGCGACCGCCCCGCGAGCGAATTGCCGGGCGATCTGTTGGGTTGGCATTCCAGCGAGCGCCAGTGCCTGTCCGGCGGCACGGTGGAGGTCACGTCGCTCGGCGGCGAGCATGTGGTCGTACACCGCGTCTCGGATGAGGTCGTGGCGGAACGCCAGCCGATCTCCATGGCCCGTGATCACTCCGGCGACTGACGCCTCCCGCAGCCACGCGGCAACGTCGATAACTGACCGACCGGTCAATGTGGCCAGATCGGCCAGCGTGAAACTCGTTCCGAACAGGCTGGCGAGCCGAAGCAAATCGCGGGTCTCGGCCGGAAGCCATGACAAGCGGCGAACGAGGGTCTCACTTAGTCCGCTCGGGGTAACTGACGGTGGGACCTCGGCGATTCCGAAGTCGATTCGCAGCAAACCCTCCTCGTCGAAGGACCGCAGCAGTTCGGACACGAACAATGGGTTGCCGCCGGTCGCCTGCAGCCTCGCCCGTAACTGTTGACCTGGGGCCGCGCCCGTGATCGAAGCGGACAGCGCATGAAGGTCAACGTCATCGAGCGCGGAGAGTCGCAGATGACGGCCACTCGAATCAATGACTGAGTCGATCATCCGATCCATCAACGGCGAACGAGGTGACGGACGCAACGAAACAACAACGCCGAACCGTGCGAGACGAGAGCGTTGGATGAGGGACCGCACGACCGACAGCGAGAGGTCATCGGCCCACTGAGCGTCATCGACGACGAGCAACGCGGCGCCCGACTTGGTCAACAACTCGAGCGCATCCACGCTGGCCTCGACGACCGCGAAACTGAGATCGCCGGGGTCGCCTTCGATCGAAGGTCGGTGCAGCAACTCGCGCAGCCGATCGCGCGCTCCTGCCGGTATTCGACCGTCCTCGATCAACCCATGCGGTACGAAGCCCGCGCGGCGGGTGACCTCGTCGGCGATGACCTCCAGGACTTGTATGCCAGCCGATCGAGCCCTGCTTGTTACCTCGCGAACCAGATGGGTCTTCCCGATGCCGGCCTCACCCTCGATTGCCACCGCACCACCGGCACCGGCGACCAGCGACGAGACGAACGCCTGCAGCGCTACCAATTCGTCGACCCGCCCGACCGTGCCACGGCCGGGTCCGCCCGCTGACGCATCGGTCGCCTGCCAGAGATGCCAACGATCCGTGAAGCCCTTGAGCCGGTGGCGACCTCGATCGACGAAGGCGACCGACGGTGCGATCCCGACCAACTGACGGACGACATCGGACACGAGGATCTCGCCACCGACAGCCCGCGCCGCAATTCGAGCAGCGGCGTTCACCGCGCCGCCGACCGGATCGGTCGATGTGTCGATTACCTCGCCCGTATTGATCCCGATGCGCGCACGGGGGGAGGAACCGACAAGTGCCCGCTGTGTTGCCAACGCGAAATTCACCGCCTGACGTGGGGAGCCGAATGTGAGCATCAACCCGTCGCCGAGCGATTTAACCTCCCGGCCGCCGTAGGCGTCGATGCGCTCCCGGAGCCGATCGAGCTGTCGAATGACTGCCGTGGTTCCGGCGACGTCGCCAACACGATCGACCAGCGCGGTCGAGCCCTCCAGGTCGGCAAACACCACCGTGGTCAGCCCGATATCGCTTCTCCCGGATTCCACAACAACAGCGTACGACTGGCCGCCTTCGCTCGAATCCGTCATCTGACGGATGTGCATGATGGGCCGAAAACAAACGCCGCCGCGGGGCCGTACAACGAGCATCCACCCGCCCCGCCTCAACGGCTGGATCCGATGATCGTCGAGCGAAGCGACACCGCCATCATCGACCGGTCGGCTCGGTTGGCTCGCAGGTCCTTCCCGACTTGGTCGCCTGTCACGGTTGACGGATTTTCTGGTGGTCCGCCGGCACGCGGGCAAAATGGTGCGGTGCGTTCGACTGGGGGTGAGCTGATCGGCGGAGACGTCGCGGAGGGTTTTGGTGGTGTGGCCGACGCCTTCGGGGCGAATTTTCGTGACCGGGGTGAGCTTGGTGCTGCAGTCGCCGTGTTCCGTCACGGACAAAAAGTGGTCGATCTATGGGGTGGAGTCCGCGATCGTGGTCGTGGGCTTGTGTGGGAGGCGGACACGTTGGTTCCCGTTTTCTCGACAACGAAGGGGATGACGGCAACCGCGATGGCCGTTGCACATGCAAGGGGTCGGTTCGGGTTGGATGAGCCTGTGTCCTCGTAGAAGTGCCAGTACAGGTGGCCGAAGGCGGTCCAGCGTAAAAACCTCGCCGCGTCCCAACCGCGTTGGAAATCCGGGCACCCACGAGGCGGCTGAAGGGAGTAAGCCATGCACTTGAACCACGCAGCGTCGGTGTCGACGGGAGCGCCCAGGACACGCTCAAACTCTCATCGGGAATCTCCGAGACCCACGATTGGGTGCGATCGAGCATCGCGTGGAGGGAGGCGTGCGAACCGGCGTAAATCCCGCGCAAACGTTTCAGAGGATTTGTTGTTCAAGCCCAGCTACTGGTCCTCTCGTTGCTGCAGGAAAGGCTCGCCCAGCGCTGATTGTGTGCGTCAGGTCTATTATGGAAGGGTGCATCCGGTCGTGGTCATGTGCTTGGCGTTGTTGTTCCTGGGTGTTGGGCTGGCCGTGAAGTGGGGGCAGCTCGATTTCGTGACGCCACCACCGGCGGTGCAGGTGAGCTTCGCGGAGCAGGCGAAGCGTGCGCTTTGGTTCCTTGACATCGGCTTGATTGGGGGCGTGGTTGGGGGGCTCCTCGCTGCGGGGCCCGGCGGTCGGCTTGCCATGCGACTGCTGGCCGCAACGTCTGGCGACCGCGCCCAGGGTCAGATCACCGAAGCGGATGAGGTCGTCGGTGAGATCACGGTCGGAGGCACGATCGGCTTCATCGTCTTCGGTGGGCTCTTCGCCGGTCTCG
>JAYSVF010000073.1:0-2134 GCA_043718695.1 Acidimicrobiia bacterium
TCGCCGGGGAGCACCTGGCGACGGAACCGAGCCGAATCAACGCCACCGAACAGCGGGAGCTTGCCCACGAAGCGCTCGTCGCAAAGCAGTGAAACCGCACCGGTTTGGGCCAGGGATTCAACCATCAACACACCAGGCAGCGTTGGACGTCCGGGGAAATGGCCGGGCCAGAACACTTCGTCGCCGGTGAGCGTCCAACGGGCATGTGCCGAAACGCCCGGCTCAACCGACACAATTTCGGTCAACAAAAGAAACGGTGCGCGATGGGGCAGGATGGCTTCGGGCAACGTCCCAGGAACAAAACTCATCCCTCAACCGTAGCTTCCGGTCCCGCACCGCTCGATACTGTCGCTCGTTCGTGTCGCTCGTTCGTTCGGAGGCTGGCTGGTTGTGCATTGTTGATGGCGCGGACCGGGGCGTTGCTCAGACTCTGCGCGTGCCGCCGAATTCGATACGCGCACATACCGTGCTGGCGAGAGGTCGTTAACAAACACCCAATTCCACGTCTTCGCCACAGGTTCAGCCGAGGGCGGCTACGAGTTTCGTTGGGGTGTCCTTGGGGCTGATTTTGTACCAGACCGATTCGATTTTGCCGCGTGGATCGATCAGAAAGGCCGAACGTTCGATGCCCATGTAGGTTCGTCCGTAGAGCATCTTTTCTTTCCAAACCCCATAGGCCTCGGCAACGGTGTGTTCGGTATCGGCCAACAACGGAAAACCCAGCTCGAATTTGAGATCAAACTTTTTCTGTTTCGCTGGTTTATCAGGAGAAATACCGATGATGGCCGTGTCGCCAATCGTCCCTGCCAGATCGCGGAGAAGACACGATTGTTGGGTACAGCCAGGCGTATCGGCCTTTGGATAAAAATAGATACAGACACGTCGGCCAGCAAAATCCGCCAGCTGCACGGTGTTGCCATCTTGGTCCATCAGGTTCAGTTCGGGTGCGGGATCGCCAACAGTCAACATGCCCTCAAGCGAACCACATTTGTCGCACTGCCAAGGACGATTCAGTCCGAAACCACTGCCCGTCTTCGACAAACCATCAACGACGGTCGACAACAACACAACGAAGAACCAAAGGGACGAGCGCTGCCCGGCAGCTAAAACGAGGAAGGGTCGATTGGTAGGCCCAGCAAATGCCTACCAGCAGTTTCGAAGCTCCGTGGACTCACCATGATGTGCGCAGCGGCGGTATGAACATCTCGGAAGCAACGCTGCAACGGAGAAGTGAGGTAGACGGCAGATCCGCCCCCGGCGTGGAAGCACCGATCGACCACTCGGACCATATCTGCCCCGATGTGCGCAGCCGCTAACCGAACGGCTAACCGTTGATCGGTGTTCGCCCGGTCGCCTCGTTCAATCACGCTCCACACCTCGCCAAGCGTGTCTTCCAAATACGCAACGGCCGAACGAATAGACGCTGCGGACATGGCCAACTCGGTCTGCGTTATCGGCGAAGTGGCGATGGTTTTGTTCGATTGGGTGGGCTTTTTCGATACCGCCAGGAGCTGGATCTCTTCAAGCGCCCGCTCAGCAATACCGATCATCACCGCAGCAATCCCTGAGCAGAACAGCGGCATCAACGGCATCCGAGAAATCGCGGCGTCTACTTGCGGTTTTGCCACGCCAAGCTGAATTGAATACCCGTCGGCCACTTCACAGTTTTCAACCGAGTAATCGTGTGAACCAGTGCCCCCAAGACCAGCGGAATACCAGGTGTCATGCACGCTTATCTTTGCGATGGGCAGCAGCATTTGGTGGAACCCGCCGTCGCTGGTGAGGGTTCCTGAAGTCATCCACGAGGCAAAGGGCGAACCGCTCCCCCACGCCCACCGCCCGGTAACGCTCCAACCACCGGTGGTTCGTTCGGCCGTTCCCATCGGGGCGTAGGCGCCGCAAACCACCGTGTCAGGATCACCCATCACGGTGTGGGCGATTGCTGGCTCGAGCACTCCAGCGCCGTGAGAAGCCAATGAAGCGATAGCGCTCACCCAAGCCGTGGCCGCATCAGCTTTCGCAAGCGCACGTAGTAAACGCGAAGCGCTCAGCGGGTCCATCTGCGGCCCTCGATACGCCTCGGGGACAAACATACGAAACCCTCCAATCAACTTCACCGCCGCAATTGTCTCAG
>JAYSVF010000074.1:0-11964 GCA_043718695.1 Acidimicrobiia bacterium
TTTAACGAACCTGGGTTGTCCAGGTTCACTGCCCGCCCCACGATAGAACATTACCGACGGTCAGCAGCGGGATACGCTAATTACTTTACATAACTATGATTATGGGCGTTTCAGGATCGGTTCAGGAGAGGGGCCCGCTGCCTACCAGCGGCTTTGCGGCTTCGATGAGCCAGCGCAAGGCGTCCTTGTAGTCCTGAGTTGTTGGCTTCCCCGTCAGGTCGCGCTCCACGTCACGAACCGCACACGCCAATACGTAAGCGTCGTCTCGCATTGCATCGAGTTCGGCGCGGGTCATGATCAGTTCACCGTCTGCCAACCCGTGGGCCTTCGCACGTTCGCGTGCCTCGTAGTCTCGCTGCCGACAACTCTGCTTGCAGAACTTTTTGGGTCGTCCGCGACCAGCGTGTTGTTCGAAGGGTCGACGGCACCATTCACAGAGGCGAATCTCCCCGCCCCCGGGATCCATCTCTATTATTGTCACAGTGACGATAATAGGTGATGGTCGACCTCTCGGCCTTCGAAGGTCGAGAACTTGATCGCAACCGTTGTAGGAGTCAAGTTCGAATGCGGGAGTGATTCAGAGGACTGGGTGCAGCTCAAGCAAAAGACTGGGATTACCTTCCCATAGAAGCCGGCGACCCAGGGGTACTTAGCCTTCGGATGTCTCGGGGTTCTCGCTCTGGCCAACGCTGCGCTCCGCTATCGCTGGGAGAGCGTGCAGGGCGGGTTCGAGGGGCCGATCCATCAAAATGACCTGTCCAGGTATTGGCAGCGGTGTTAGGAATGGGATTTGATCTCGGTGAGCTTGGCGGGCCAGATCGTGATAGCGCCTGTAGGCCACCCGGAACTCCTCCGTATGGTACCAAGCGCCGTCTACTAACGGACCGTCCGAACCGGCAAAGATCGCATCAACATCGTCACCGCTGATGGTGTGGTGAGTTTCCAGCGCGTGACCAACAGCCAGAACCATGATCTCGTTCTCGGCAATCAAATGTTGCGCTCGTGCATACAGTTGTTGTAGTCGCTCTTCGACCCGTTCGTTAAAGGTGGTGCGAATCTTGTCGCCGTCAACAGCGGGGAGCACGCCGTGAGAAGCCAAGGTGCCGCCCATTGCCGCATACCCTTCCATCGCCATCGCAATAGACGTAGAAGCACGCATGTCCCCACCAACACCAACGGAGTTGTCTCCGTCGTAGAAGTGCCGCTCCCCCGCTAGCGAGGCCAGGAACGTGATGATTTCATCTTCCTGCAAGTAACGCCACGGGAAGCCTTCTTGCTGGGTAGGCACCGGCGCAACGAAACCGCCGACAGGACCGCGTGGCTCGATCGTGGCAACATCGATCATCTCAAACTTCTTGAGCAGCTTCATGGCTACGGCATGGCTTGCCTCGTGCAGCGCAACGGCGTGGCGTTCTAGTTGCACGGAATGCACTTCATCGGGGATGCCATGTGTTTTGAGCTGCTTGGCCTTCAGTAGGTCGGGCCAGGTGACGGTGTCACGCTTGTCTTTCATCGCCACGATGAGAGACTCATTGACAATGTCTTTGATGTTTGCGCCGGTGCCACGCGGTGACATCAACGTGATGCGCTTCAGCTCGTCTTCGGTAATCTCATGTTTCACCTTGTTGAGATATCCATCGTAGGTGCGCATACGACCTTCGAGTGATGGGTAGTCAACTTTGTAGATCCGATCGAGTCGACCTGGACGAAGGAGGGCTTCGTCGAGGGCATCTGGCAAGTTGGTGGCCATCATCATCAAGATCCGGTACTTCGGTGGCTTCTTCCCGGGAATGTTCAGATACTTGCGAAGTCGACGACTCAGAAACCCGCGAGGCTTTTCCAATCCGGAAATCTCGGTCAACAACGCCTGAAGTGTTCCCATCCCACCGCCACCTGCGCCGCCACCCATGATGAGTTGACGGATGCGACCCGACTTCTGTTCAATCGACGTGTCCGCAGGAACATTGAAAGCCCCGCGAATGACCGAGGATGCCGTCGCCTGACTAACGTAATGCAAGCCGTTGCAAGAATGAACAAACGACGATGGGGCTTCGCGTCCAGCGACAGCACCACCTCGGTTGCCGAGGGAGTCTGCCTCGTCGAAGAAGACGATAACTCCACCGTGACGCAGGGCAAGTTTGCGTAGTTTCCGATACAGCGCCTTAACCTTCATAATTCCGACGCCAAAGAACATGGCTTGGAAGGCACCCGGATCTACGAACACATAGGGTTTTCCGGTTTCGCCAGCTACGGCCTTCGCGATAAGCGTCTTTCCCGTACCTGGGGGTCCCCACAGCAAAATTCCGCTTGGGACATGGCCGCCTTTTGCCTCGATCTCTTCAGGATTTTCGAGAAATGCGATGTTCTCTTTGACTTTCTCGAGCACTCTGTCCTGACCCCAAACATCGGTGAATCGAGTTTCAATTTCGTCGGGCATGTAGGTGTCGACGCCACCTTTGGACATGAACCAAAAAATGGCGACGAACTGGCCGACACTGAGAATCAGCGTGAACGTGATGCCAACGATTAGCGGCAGTTCACCTCCGCTGGAAAACGCTTTGCTCCACACCCTGCTGGGTGATTCGACAAAGGCTTGCAGCGGCGAGACTCCCCAGAGGTAGCCAAAGAGAATCGAGAGTAAAATACCCCACATGACCATCCGAAACGTTCGGCCGAGTCGGTAACGGAGCCACTGATCTCGTCGGGTCCAGAAGCGATCCCAACCTCCGAAGAACTTCCAACTCCAAAAGTGGTTGAAAGCGGCGTTGCGTTCGCACAGCACGTTGTACAACTGGCGGACAAGCTCAAGCCCTGCGACGATCACCAGCCAACGTTTGGCTTGGAGCTGCTCAACAAACGCCTCTCGATAACCGAGAATTGGAAGGTCGCCAACCTTTTTAGCCGTTACAAATCCGAGGAAAACCGCGATGGTGATGAGCAGCTTCGCCCGATCGAAGAACATCAGTTTGCGACGTTTCTTCGCCAGTTTTTCGGCAGGCGGTGGTGGAACGTGCACGGTCTTCTTGACTGGGTTCGTCGTGGTACTCATCGGTTGCTTTCTTTCGGGTCAAGGGTCATGTTCGGCGTAAGGGAATGGAACTGCGTGGGCACGTTTCGACGTTGGTACGCAACTGTTCGCTCATGGTCGGAGTTGTAGGGAGTCGAGAACTTGTTTCATGGTCTTTCCATTTTTCGAGTAGCAGGTTTTGGCGCACTTCAGGCCGACGCGATAAATCGTTCTCCGTTGAGGGTCGTAGATCGCTTTCTGGGCCATTGTTACCCAATCTGTCTTTCCCGTGGCTTCACCAAGATTGACATTGATAACCACCGTGCTCCCCCACTGTCCCTTTTTGTTGACAAAGCGGTCATAGCGAAGAACCTCTACTCTCGGGTCCTCGTCAGCCAATTTGATGGGGTCGTTGTCGGCGCCGAGAGGCCCGAATACCATCGACCTCAGTGTTACCTCATTCATGATTTCAGTGCCGGCCGGCGTCAGATGAAAAACCTGAGCGATTCCCGCGGGGACCTTGGGGCTCGGGTCCTCGTAACGCATCTCAGCAGGCTTTTTGCTGGTGTCGAAGAACAAGGTCCAAGCGGTTTTAGACGGGCCAGAATCGGTCTTTCCAGCCTTGTGCTTGCTCCACTCATCAGGAAGTTTAAAAAAGAACTTTTCTTCTTGGTTGTTCACATACGTGTAGCCGTCATTGGCAATTCCACAACCCGAGCCGACAAGAACGAAGGTCACTAGCCCAAGCACACCAAAACGGCTCCGACGGTTCGCAGAGCGGGAACTGCTGGACAGAAACGCACTATGGCTCTTACGCGATTTCATCAGAACTCCGTGGTTGGGGTGCGAGGCACAGATGCACTTCTCCTACGCTCCCACGTTCCGGATCCAAAAGAAAGACTTCTGTCACAGCTGTCCGCTGTTGACGGGCGTCCTTGTCTACACACTCAAGGTCTTGGTGTGGTATGCAATCTGGTCCCCGATCGCAAATGACCCGGATTCCTGTTCCGCTCGCTGAGCACTTTCTTACCAGTTTGAAATTTCTTGCCAGCTTGAAGCTCCGCTCACGCGCCACTGCATCAGGACTAAAGCCAACCGTTCTTTCGGAGCCGGCGTCGAACCGCCAAACCTGAACCGAAGATGGCGAGCAACGCTATTGGATATCCAAGGTACCAACCGAGTTCTGGCATGTGTTTAAAGTTCATGCCCCAGATACCCGCGAACAACGTGGGTACGGCTACGACCGCGGCCCACCCGGAAATGGCTCGCATATCTTCGTTTTGTCGAACCGCGATCTGAGCCAGATTCGCGTCGAGCGCTGACTCCAAAAGATCACGGGCCGTTTCGATCCGACCAACAATCCGAAGCGCATGGTCTTGCACGCCACGAAAGTATGTAGCTAGTGCTTCACTGCGAAACGCCGCAGGAACCTGTTGTCGAACCAATCGCTCAAGAACTTCCTCCAGAGCCACGACCGCCCGCTGAAATTCCAGGACTTGGCGTTTAAGCCGGAATATTCGCTCCGCATGATTCACGCGTCCGCCGTCGAACACCTCGGCTTCGAGTTCATCGATGTCATTTTCAACACCGTCGACAACGTCCTGGTAGCCGTCGACGATCCGATCAAGTAGCTGGTACAAGACCGAAAGCGGACCACAAGCGATCAACTCCGGGTGCTCATCCATTGCCGCGACTGTTCGCTGGTGCTCGTCTTGGCCTTGGTGGTACACAGTAACGACAGAGCTGTCCCCCACGAACGCGTGAATCTCGTAAAGGGAAATGGCTTCGTTTGTGTCGTCGTAGACAGCAGATTTGGCGACAAGAAACAACGACGTCTCGAACACTTCGAGCTTGGACCGCTGGTGGGCTCGAAGAGCATCCTCCAAGGTCAGCGGGTGGAGTTGAAGCTCATCGTGGACTGCCGCAACTTCTTCGGCCGTGGGCTCGCTGAGCGCAATCCAAGCAAAAGCATCAGCCCGGCGGCTCGCTTCAAACGCATCAACCAGCAGCGATGAGTGCGGTGGTTGACCGTTGGTCTCATAGACAACACAGCTGAGCATCATGATTCGATCACCCTTGCAGTGTGCCATGCAGCGCTCTAGGAAAGGCGCACCCACCTGATTTGAACGCATTCGGAGGCTCAATTCCGATAGATTCCAATGGTGCTTATCAACGCGATTGCGGAGCGGGTCTCCGCAGCGCCCCAACTGGTGCTTGTAGGAATCGGGGGCCACGGAGCAGCAGGGAAAACCACGCTTGCAAAGACGGTTCCGGGTGCAGTGATCGTCTCCACCGATGAGTTTTGGAACGGTTCAGGGTTCGCGCTTGATCGTGTTAAGACCGAAGTGCTTGATCCACTTCGTGCGGGGATGGTCGTCAGCTACCAGAGCTGGAATTGGGCGAGGAAAGCTTCGAACGGCACACGACATATCGAACCAGGAGGAGTGGTCATCGTTGAAGGTGTTTGCGCCCTCCACGAAATGCTCCGAGATTCATATGACCTGAAGGTCTGGGTAGAAACGCCTCGGGCGCTCCGTTTAGAGCGTGCGGTGCAGCGCGATGGGGAATCCGAGCGTGATCAGTGGGTCAATGTCTGGATGCCCAACGAAGATGCATACGTCGATAGAGATCAACCTTTGCGCTGTGTCGATCTAATCGTTAGCGGTGTCTCCCCGACCTAGCCTTCCGCAGAATAGTTTCGCTACGGATGGGTGAACAACCCGCCAAAATTTGTATGCTCAACTCATGACCTCATCAACGTCACCGCTGCCCACAAAGCCCGTAAGTTCAGGGTTTCATCACGTTGCCTACGCCTGTCGTGATCTTGTGGCCACGACAGAGTTTTATGAAACCTTAGGTTTTCCCCTCGTCCATACCGAGGTTTCTGGAGTTCAGGACCACTTTTTACGTCACGTATTCTTCGATACCGGGGATGGAAGTTGCATCGCTTTCTTTGATGTCCATGGTGTTGGAGAGCAAGACGATTGGCGATCAGATGTTTCCACGGGGAACGGGCTGCCGGTTTGGGTGAACCATGTGGCCTTCCGCGCCACCAGCGAACGCCAGGAGGAAGTACGTACCCGTATGACCGCAGCGGGTCACGCACCGTTGATGGAACTCGATCATGGCTGGTGCCAGTCGCTCTATTACCAAGATCCAAACGGGATCATGGTGGAGTTTTGTCGAGACAGTCCCGGGTTTACCCCCGACCCCGAAGCGGCCCACCAACTGATTAGCTCCGTACCCGGTCCTGCAACCGGGAAATAGGGACAACTATGTATCCGGGAACCTTTGCCAAGACAAGACCAGATTCGCCTGCCGTGATCATGGCCGGAAGCGGCGAGATCATGACGTTTGGGGAGCTGAACGCCCGATCAAACCAACTCGCGCATCTGTTTCGTGCCGCGGGTCTAAACCGTGGTGATCATGTCGCGCTGTTTATGGAAAACCAGATTCACTACATGGAGATCGTTTGGGCGGCTATGCGATCAGGGCTCTATCTGACCGCGATCAATAGCTATCTCACGCCAGGCGAAGTGAGCTATATCGTCGAAGATTGCGGGGCTGGTGCGTTCATTACCAGTATCGCGAAAGCGGAAACGGTCTCCCAGGTGGAGTTCCCAGCACGGGTCACAACGCGCCTGATGGTTGGTGCAACTGCTACAGGTTTCGACAACTACGAAGATGCCATTGCCGTGTTTCCAGCAACGAACATTGCCGATGAATCTATGGGTACGTTGATGTTGTATTCATCGGGCACGACCGGGCGGCCCAAAGGCGTAAAACGAGCGCTTCCAACCGTAGTGCCTGGTGAGCCGGATCCATCGATCGGTCATTTCAAAACGCTGTACAACTTCAGAGATTCCATGGTCTACCTCTCTCCCGCACCGATGTACCACGCGGCACCTCTGGCGTATTCGCTCTGGGCCCAGATGTACGGCGGTGCTGTGGTCATCATGGAGCGATTTGATCCACTCGAAGCTTTGGCCCTGATCGAGCGCTACCGGGTGACCCATTCACAATGGGTGCCTACCATGTTTGTACGTATGCTTAAGTTATCTGACGAGGAACGAAAGCGACACAATCTCTCAACTCTCGAAGTGGCAATCCATGCTGCTGCGCCCTGTCCCGTGCCAGTAAAACATCAGATGATCGAGTGGTGGGGACCGAAACTCTTCGAGTACTACGCGGGCACTGAGGGCAATGGTTCTACCATCATCAATAGCCATGAATGGCTGAAGAAGCCTGGCTCGGTTGGGCGAACAACGGTCGCAAAGCTCCACATCCTCGACGAAGATTTCAACGAGCTACCCGCAGGCAGCGAAGGCACGATCTGGTTCTCCGGTGGTGGCGACTTCGAGTATCACAATGCCCCTGAAAAGAATGCCGAATCGCACCGCACCGGCGGACTCTCCACCCTTGGTGATGTTGGCTACGTCGATGAGGATGGATACCTCTTTCTCACCGATCGCAAGGCGTACATGATCATCGCTGGAGGAGTCAACATTTACCCTCGCGAGATCGAAGACATTCTTGTCACGCATCCGGCGGTGGCTGATGTTGCAGTCTTTGGCATTCCCAACGAGGACCTTGGTGAGGAAGTGAAGGCCGTCGTGCAACCCGTTGACATGGCGAAAGCAGGTCCTGAACTCGCTGCTGAGTTACTCGCTTTTTGCGGTCTCCATCTCGCCCGCTTCAAGGTGCCACGTACGCTGGACTTTGAGGCCGAGCTGCCACGTTTGCCAACCGGGAAGCTCTACAAGCGCATCCTTCGAGATCGGTATATGGGAAAGACCAACACCACGATCGTCTAGCAGCCAAGCCCCTTAGATGCGGGAACATGCGTCGCAACATGAAAATACGCGCGCGCAGGAAAAAAACGCGTGCGCAGGAAAAAAACGCTTGCGTACTTACTGACTGTTGAGCCGACGACCTTAAGGTCAGACGAAATAGAAAGAGCCCCGACATTTCCGTGAATGTCGGGGCTCGCCTGATCAGAGTTTGCTTTCGTGCGCGGCCGTTCACGGCGTTCGTTCACGGAGGTCCATACAATTGATAGGCACTCTTGGTGGATGAAGAACATGCGGGACGACAGTGACTATTCGCGAATCCGATCGGTTATCGGCTTCGAAATTTCTTTGAGGTACAAGTCCAAGCGAACCTCCAAATCGGTGAGCTACAAGCTCTCTTTGTTGATCATGCGCCTCTGTTGCTCATCCGTCAAGGGGTGATCTCGAATTTGTTTTTCCCGAACTTCCGACGAAGGAAGCTGGCCGCCAAGACAATGCTGAACAATGCGACCGAGACCTGGCGAGCTAGGAAAACCCACGACAGCGTTCAATCGTGATGTGGCAGCAGCCAACCTAACTTCTTGCCTGTGCGTCCAAGATCTGTGCAACCGCAGCAGTAACTCGGCGCGCGGTCGGGATATGCAGAAACTCGTTGGGACCATGCGCATTTGATCTGGGGCCCAGCACACCAGTAACGAAAAACTGTGATTCAGGGAATCGTTGCTGCAGCATCGCCATGAACGGGATACTGCCACCCTCACCAAACGCTCGGTATCCCTGTCCAAAGATGTTGTGCGAAGTTCGCTCCAACGCCTCGTGAAGCCATGGTGCAAATGCCGGTGCATGCCAACCATCCGCGGCCTCACCGGCCAGCAGTTCAACATGCGCACCATAGGGTGGATTTTCTGTAAGTGCACGTTGTATTTGTTCAAGTGCGGGGTGTGATGGGGCGGTTGGCGGCAAACGAAACGACAACCGCAGTGAGCTAAACGGTCGAAGCACGTTGCCCGCAATGGCCGTTGGAGGAATCCCATCAGCACCCGTGACGGAAAGAGTTGGTCGCCACGTGCGTGCCAGGATTTGCTCAACCGCGTCTTCGGTCATCGGACGGGTGTTGCCGAACAACGGAAACTCGTTGCTCAATGGCGCGGTCTCCCCTGCTGTACGTTGGGCTTCGGCAACGCGGTACTCAGGAATTGGCACGTGACAAGCATCGATCAATACCGCGCCTGTTTTCGCGTCTTCAACTCGGTCGAGGAGTTGGCGCATGATGCGGAACGAAGACGGCACCACTCCACTTGCGCTTCCCGAGTGGACGCCTTCTTCGAGGACATCAACCCGCAACACTCCCCCGGCCAATCCACGCAGCGAGGTAGTAACCCAAAGGCGGTCGTAATCCAAACATCCCGAATCAAGACACACCACAAGAGAAGGTGAACCAATGGTGACGGCCAGTGCATCGACATGCGCAATCAAATCGGGACTGCCACTTTCTTCACTTGCTTCGATCAGCACCACACAACGATCGTGGGATCCGCCGCTGGCTTGGACCGCTTCGATGGCACTAAGCGCGCTGAATATTGCGTACCCGTCATCGGCACCGCCTCTTCCGTAGAGCCGCTCCCCTTCCAACACGGGCTTCCATGGGCCCAGATCCGCCCGCCATCCCGTCATCTCCGGTTGCTTATCCAAATGGCCGTAGAGAAGCACCGTGCGTTCTGGCGACCCGGCACCGAACGGTGGAATTTCGCACACAATGACCGGTGTTCGTCCGCTTATGGTGTGGGTTAAAACGTTGAGGCCGACGATGTTGCGGGCGCGAGCCCAATCGCTCAGTAGCAGCGTTGCTCGATCGAGATGACCAGTGTTGTGCCAGTCACCATCGAACATCGGGGAAAGGGCAGGGATGGCGATGTATTCATGCAACAGCGGGACGGCATCGGTTGACCAAACTTCGTCAATGTGGGCAGCAGCTTCAGCGAGGAGAAGAACCATGCACCGATTCTTTCAGCAACTTCGCACCCAACTTGCCGAACTCTGTTGACGGCAACCTGAGGTTTCCTACGTTCGATCTTGCAAGGTCAGCCCGGCGAGAACTAGGGATACGCCAACGAGATCAATCAATGTTGGCCTTTGGTCCAAAACCACAAACCCAACAAGGACCGCAGTAACAGGCAGCAGTGCGAGCATGACGGCGTAACGGCGGGTTGAGATTCGCCGCAGGATGAATTGATCGAGCCCGTACCCAACGGCATTAGAAAACACACCGACAAGCAGGCACAGAGCCAAGAGGCCCCATGAGGAGAAGGCGGGCAAGGACATTGGCAGCCCGATTGGCGCGAGGGCGAGGCAGGCGATTCCGAGCCCCACCCCGAGCCCAGCCGTGCCCCGGTCGAGTTGGGCTACTCGGGTGGCCGTCACGATGTAGCCCGCCCACATCGTCGATGCCAGAAGAATGAAAAACAGCCCGAGCGGTTCGCCGGAGATTTCACCACCGGAAAGAACGACAACTCCCACAGCCGCGAACATGAGTGCAATAGCATTTCTGCGGGTCCTGGTTAGCCAGGCAGCCACCGCAATAGGTCCAATAAACTCGATCGCGACACCCTTGCCAAGCGGCAACCGCTCGATAGCCAAAAAGAAGAACCCGTTCATGAGTGCCGTGGCTACGCCAAGAAAGGCAGCGAGCTTGAGATCAGGCTTTGTCCACTTGCCCCCGACACCCCGATTAAGCGCAAAAAGAGCCGCCGTTGCGCCAACCACGCGAAGCCAGGCAACTCCAATCGGTGACACCTCCGCGAAGCGACGGACGGCAATCGATGCGCCGATGTACTGCGAAAGCGCGCTCACCACAAACAGCACTTCGACCGGTACTACTCGGTGCTGTTTTTCTTCGTTAGGAACACCGGTGAACACGGCCGACGGGTTTAGCACGGATTCCCCTACACGCGACGTCGCGTGAAAGCGCTATCACCAGAGATCGCTATCTGCCTGCGAGATGGTTGGCGATACCGGCTGCTGCAGCCGAGCCGGTGGCGAAGCAGGCCTGGAGGAGGTAGCCGCCGGTTGGGGCGTCCCAATCGAGCATCTCGCCAGCAACAAATATCCCCGGATGGGACCGAAGCATGAATTGTTCATTGATTGCGTCGAGCGCTACTCCCCCGGCGGTTGATATCGCTCGCGCAATCGGGAACGTACCGTGAAGTTGCAGCCGAACGTTTTTGATTGCGGTCGCCATCTCGCCAGGTTCTCGGGGAAGTTGAGATCCATAAATCTCGCGCACCACAGCAACAGCGGCACTGCTCAATCCACCGCATTTGGTTAGCCACGTTGAGGTAGACATTTTGCTGGTTCCGAGCGACAAACGATTCGTTAAATGTTCAACCGAAACATCAGCGCGCAGATCAAGTTGCATGAGGTGGTTACCCGCACGAGCAGCTGCCGCTACCGCCGGGCCGATCGCATAGGCGGAACTGCCCTCAATTCCCTTCGGATCGATCAGCAGCTCACCGCGCCTGGTGACGCCATTGATGGACAACGACACGTTCTTTAGCGGCAAGCCAGCAAATCGGGTTACGTGATCAGACCATGAAACGCATAGCCCGCAATTCGAAGCACGCAGATCATGTACGGCAATGCCTGCCTCACGAAACAACGGCACCCATGAACCATCGGAACCCAAACGTGGCCAACTTGCCCCTCCTAAAGCCAACAGCACCGGCATCGCAAGCTCTCTGCGCTCACTTTGCAGGGATTCGTCGGCAGCAACCGAGGCTGACCCTCGAGACCCACGTATAAGGACCACACGTTTGAGTTGTTTGAGTTGTTCGGGTTGTTTTGGCTGTGGGGCCGGCACCGCTTTCCCGTTTGCATTGGGCGGTGCAAAATCAGGAGGAGAAGTAAAACCCGCAAACTCCCAACCTCCTTCAAACTGAACCCCGAGATCAGTGAGTTTTCGCAGCCAAGCCCGCAAAAGCGGTGTCGCTCGGAGCGCTTCAGGAAAAACCCGGCCGCTGGTTCCCGTGAACGTAGCAGCGCCCAGTTCATCTGCCCACATACGAAGTGCCGTGCTATCAAAGTTTTGAACGGCTGCGCGAATGAAATCCGGCGAGGATCCCACGTTGGATTGGTAGCGAAGCAGAAACCGTTCGAGGGGCTCACTGTGGG
>JAYSVF010000075.1:0-11962 GCA_043718695.1 Acidimicrobiia bacterium
ATTGCTGGTTTCGTACGCTCGCTTCGTTGATTCAGCTAAACGCCGATGAGCAGTTTTGTTGCGCCGATACCGGCGAGTACGAGCACAATGATGTGGAAGGTCCGTTGGTCGATACGGGGGAGTAGCCAGCGTCCGCCGAGCAGACCCATCGCAACGCCGGGTGCGACAAACGCATCGAAACGTAACGTGTCGCTGGTGAAAAACGAGCCTCCCGCAGCAAACCAACCGATTGCCGTGTAGACCGGAACCTTGAGGAAGTTGACGCCAAAGTAGAACCAAGAATTGGTTCCGACCATCTCTTCTTTAGGGAGTCCGATACCCGTGAGATAGGTGTTCATGATCGGGCCTGCGGCATTTGAGACGAACGTGGTGAAGCCACCAGTTGCGCCAACGACTCGCGTGATCTGAGGTGTAGCCGGCTTTGGGGGTGTCGCCCGAATGATACGTACGCTTTGTAAAATGACCAGCAACAGAAAGGTGCTTCCGATGACCACATCGAGCACTCGTCCACCGGATCCCAAGATCACATAGAACAGTGCCCCAGCGGCGAACCCGAGAAGGACAGTCGGCACAATCGGGCGAAGAACGTCACGGCGTGCATGGCGACCAAACCAGGTGACAGCGAAAACATCGGCGATCAAGAGCAACGGCAGCATGGTTCCGGCAATCTGTCTGCCCGAAACCACCGTCGCCAGGAGAGGGGTTGCTAAGAGTCCGCCTCCAGGAACGGCGGTCTTCGAGAGCCCAATGATTAGCGCCGCGACGATTCCGATGATGATGTTTGAGGCAGTGAACATTGGACTCGCTACCTTACGGGGCGTGGGAAGAGGAATGGGGAGCATCAGCGAAACGCTGCTTCGTGACTTTGGTGCATACGCACTACGTTGTCTGCCATGACAGGACCAACGCAAGATTGGGCACACGGGACCACACTCTGGGATTTGCTTCTCGATCGAACACGCCTAACCCCTGAGGCGCCGATGCTGGTCGATGATCGGGATCGAAAAATTTCCTTTGCCGAGTTCGTAGCCAAGGCGGAGCGGGTGGCAGCGGGCTTCTATCAACGCGGTGTGCGCGAAGGGTCAGCGGTCAGTTGGCAGCTCCCTACCCGAATCGAAACGGTGTTGGTTTCCATGGCCCTTTGTCGGCTAGGCGCCATACAGAATCCGATCATTTCGCTGTACCGAGAGCGTGAAGTCGGTTCGTTGCTTAGAAATAGCAACGCCAGTTTGTACATCGTGCAGGGAGTTTGGAACGGCTTTGACTATGCCGCGATGGGCGAGTCCTTAACGGCAAAGCTTGATCAACCTTGCGAAGTTCTCGCCCTCGACAATTTCGATAGCGGCCTCCCCGATGGCGACCCTTCGATCCTCCCACCGGTGCCAACTGATGGGTCGGTCATCCGCTGGCTGTATTCCACCTCAGGCACTACATCGGAACCAAAAGTTGTTCTGCACACGGATCAAACGTTGATTGCCGGTGGTCATGGAATCGCTATGCGACAACAGTTTCCAGCTTCAGCTGTTTTAGTGATCGCCTTTCCCTATGCGCACATAGGAGGTCCCGATAACTCTGTGATGCAACTTGAATGTGGCGCTGCCGCGCTTCTGATGGAATCGTTTGTGCCTACTGCCGCCGTTGCTGCAATGCGCAAACACGGGGCGACCTCGCTGGGCGGAAGCACCGCGCATTACATCGCGATCCTTGCCGAGCAGCGAAAAAACCCCGACGAGGTTCTTGTGCCCACGCTCAAAACCATGGTTGGCGGAGGAGCGCCGCTTCCGCCCGAACTGTTCTGGCAATGTCAAACCGAAGCGCACATACGAGTGCATCACGGCTACGGTATGACCGAGTGCCCGATGATCACGTGTGGTGGACCGGAAGACAGCGGTGAAGAACTCGCCAACACTGAAGGTCGGCCGGTCGAAGGTGTAGAGCTCCGCATTCTCGACGAGCACGATCAACTACTTCCCGCCGGTACCGATGGTGAAATTGCCGTTCGAGGGCCCATGTTGATGAAGGGCTACGGCAGCGATGAACAGAACCGCGAATCGTTCCTCCCCGATGGCTTCTTCCGCACCGGAGATCGCGGACATGTGCGAGACAGTGGCCACATCGTGCTCACCGGGCGAAGCAAGGAATTGATCATCCGTAAAGGCGAGAACATTTCTCCCAAAGAGATCGAAGACGTGCTCGCTACCCACCCGTCGGTCGCTGCAGTTGCCGTGATTGGCTTGCCTGATGCTGCACGTGGTGAACGAGTCTGCGCGGTGCTCGAACTGCGCCAAGGTGCTGCCACCGTAACCTTGCAACAAGTTCAAGAGCTCTGCCGAGCCCAAGGTCTAATGATCCAAAAGACCCCGGAACAACTCGAAATCCTCGGTGCACTTCCTCGCAACCCCACTATGAAAATTCTCAAACGAGAGCTTGTCGCCCGATTCTCCTAAGACACTCCCTGCCCGAGGTTCCGAGAGCCAGATCGTTTGCTGCGAATTTGGACGTGTGCTTAGGGTTGAGCGATGCTGAACCTATGACTGAAGCCGCAGAAGTACTGGTGTCCCATCCAAGCATTGACGAGCTTGCTGCACTTGTTGGTAGCGAATCGTTGAGCGGTTTGGAGCAGGGTCATATCGAGGTGGTCACCCTCAATCGACCCGAGGCTCGCAATGCCCTCACGCACTCGGCGTATGCAAGCCTGGAAGCGGCCATCCGACAATCAAAAGCTCGCTGCATCATTGTGACGGGCAACGATCCAGCGTTTTGTTCCGGTGACGATGTCCGCCAAGTGATGGCCCCTGCTGGCAAGGCCAATCCTGCCGAACGCCTTGCTGCCAACCCTCGGATCACTCCCGCAGCCGATGCGCTGTTGACGACAAACATTCCCATCATTGCGGCGGTCAACGGTGCCGCGGTTGGTTGGGGCATGGAGCTTGCGCTGATGGCCGATATTCGCATCATCTCCGAGAAGGCTCGCTTCGGAGAACTCTTTGTGCTGCGCGGACTGGTCAGCGATGTGGCGGGATTGGGTCGCCTCGCTTCGTTGGTGGGCAGAGAACGAGCGGCAGAGTTGCTTTTTACGGGACGAGTAATTAACGCCGACGAAGCAATGGCCATTGGGCTTGCGCTTCGATGTGTGCCCCATCAAGACTTGCTCACTGAGGCACTTCGCACCGCAGTATCAATCGCAAGAAATCCACCACTGGCCGTGGGTTCCCTAAAGGCTGGACTGCGAATAGCAATCGATCCAAACTGGTCAGAACTCGGTGTTTGGGTTTCGTCAACCTTGGCGACGTTGTTTGCCACCGAAGACCACCGCGAAGGCGTTCAATCGTTTCTTGAAAAGCGTCCGGCCACATTCAACGGTAGATAGGGAATTCGCATTTAGGCGCTTTGTGCGAGAAGCGCGTTTCGAGTCTTTCCGGAACGCATAATAAGTGAACCTACGATACCTAGGCCCGCTACAACGGCACCGGTGATCCAAACCTCGGTAAAGGCTCCTGAACTCCGTCGTTCACCCAGAACCACGAACATGGTTTGAATGCCGGTGAGCGTGCCGAGGTTCATGATTGTGCTGCTCATACCATTGGCAATTCCGAGATCTTGCGGGTCAACGGCACCGGCTACTGCAGTGGAGTAGCCCGGTACGGCAAGCCCAATCGCAGCCCCAGACAACACTAGGCCAAGCACGGCAAATCCAAGGGTCTCCGTTGCAGAAGCGGTCGCGAAGGCCAGCATCGAAGCAACGACACCGATACTCCCTGCTGCGACGAGAAATCGGACGCCCAGTTTGCGTTCCAACCTGCCACCGAGAGGTGCGCATAAGCCGTAGAAGGCGGGTCGAAGGAGAAGCAGCCAACTGCCCGCGGTCGTGCTCATGGAAAAGACGTGTTTTAACATGAGTGGGGTGAGCACCATTCCCCCCATGTAGGCGAACTGGGCCGTGGGTTGGGCAATCAACGGTCCAGTGAAATTGCGGCGAGAGAAGTAGTTGAGTTTTAGGAGCGGTTGCGCGCAGTTCTTCTCAACGCGGACAAACACGAAAAGCATGAGCAAAGCGGCACCAAAGGCGGCAAGGCTCCATGGGTCTCCAAAACTTGAATGCTTCGCCCGTTCAAGTCCAAGGAGGAATACCAGTGTGGCGAGTCCGAGAGTGGCCGCACCCCACCAATCAACCGTGAGATCAGTGCGACGCTCTCCGACATCGTGAACGTTTCGAACGCCGAGAATGAACCCAATAAGGGCGATCGGGGCGAGGAACAAAAACACGCTGCGCCATCCAAAGCGCTCCGTCATCCACGCGCCCAGAATTAAGGCCAAAACCGGTGCGCCAGCGATTGTTCCTTGAAACCACCCCAGTGCCTGAGCGCGTCGTTCCGGTGGATGCGCATTGATCACCATGGCCATGGCGTTTGGCATGGAACAGGCGATCCCAAAGCCAGTAAGTGCGCGGAGTGCAATGAACACTGGTGCGCTTGGAGCCACGATGCAAAGGGTCATTGCAACGGCGAGTGTTGCCGTGCCGAGTAGGAATACCGGGCGGCGGCCGTAGGCATCACCAATGCGGCCCATAATTGGCGTACTCACCGCCATAACCAGGAACAATCCAGTTACCGCCCAACTGAGTGTGCTCGCCGTGGAATCCAGATCCTCCGCAATGTCAGAGAGCACCGCGGCCACAATCGTCATCGCCGAAGTGAAGGCAACAGCTCCACAAATTGCCGATAGCAACAACCGTCGCGGGTCCACCGTTGGCGCAACGGCTAGCTCCGCTACATTTCGTATTCGCTGAATAACACTCACTCGAAAGACACTCTCACAGCAGCCTCTAATTCGGCGATTCCACGTGCCGTTCGTCACCCGTCGGTCACCAGAGCTTGGCGCTTGCGGATCGTCCCTCAATGAGCGAATTTCCGGCCTGAGGTCAAACGGTCGTGGAGTGCCACTCATTGGAGTCGTGGCTGAGCACGGCACGGTGCGGTTTCAGGTCCCGTAGTTTTTGTAGGGAGATGGCACCGATGTCTTGGTTCCATCCGTCATCGCCGAGCGTGCCTGCTTCGAAGCTCGCGGTATTCCACGATGCCTGGCAACATACGATCGTGCGAGTGCCTCTGTCGTCGGTAATCAACACCGACTGGTGACCGGGGGTATGCCCTGGGGTCGACACGATCCTGACCCCGTCGACAACGTGAAGATCCCCGTCGACGGGTGTGAGGTCGACGTTGGGAGGGAAGGCCCATTCGGCCACCGTGTAACGCGGTGCCTTGGCCGCCTCGATTTCGGCCCGCTGCACCAAGATGCGGGAATGGCCGAATCGATGGTTCTGACCGCAATGATCAAAATGCAGATGTGACGTGATGACCGTGTGGACGTCGGCGACGGTTACCCCGTGGCGACTCAACGCCTCATCGAGGTCGTAATGCACCGGAGCGTAGAGCTTGTCGATCAAGGTGCTGCCAATTCCCACACCGGTGTCAATCACGATTGGGCCACTCGGATGCGTCACGAGGTAGCCAAAGACCGGGAAGGTCGGCCGCGCCCAAGGAAGGCTCGGCGAGGGAGTCACATCAGTGAGGTGAAGTCGATGAATAGTGATCACGGTTTCAAAACTCCCTGTGTTCTTGGAGACCCTTTGACTGGGAAAGATTGATTCGACGAGCAGGGCAGGGCTCCGATGTTCACCGTAGCGCGAGGGGATTAATCCCCTCGCATTTGGAAAATGAAATCGATAACGTGCTTGTTGACTTGAGGAGAGCGCGTGGACGAGCAAGAATCTGTATTCGAAGTTCCGGAACCCCCTGCTGATTTGGTGGCGCTGGCGAAGGAGCGGGGATGGCCCGATGATCTGTTGCCCCGCATGATGGCGCTGCGCTTTCCAATCTGGAAAATCGGCGAAGGTCTCAATTCGGAGTTCCCGACTGTCGACATGATGGTTGCCCAAGTTGCTGATCGTGAACGTCTCGCCAACGGCCTGATCGTTCGACAGGCAACGTGGGAAGACGACGAGCGACTCATCGATCTCTTCGCCAATTCCCTCGAACGTCTAGGTGAGTGGGACGTGACCGTCGAGCGCGGCCCGAATCCTTTTGCGCAACAGCGAATGCAAGAGAACGCACAAGTCAAGATGGTGGTTGATCGCGGTGTCGCTTTGGCCGTAAGTGTGCAGACGGGGTGCAGCTCGTATGTGGGCGGAGAGCAGCTTTCAATCGGTTGGATGGGTGGCTGGCGCGTGCGCAACGGTTTCAGGCGTCACGGATTCTCAAACCTTTTGCTCAATAGCCCGGGCTCCGCGGCAAACGTTTTTGGCTTACTGACGTATTGGTATGTTCGCATGGAAAATACGACAGCGAACAACTGGATTGCCAAAACCGTTGAAACCTTTGATAGCCCACGTGCGTTTGAGAAACTGACGGCCACGGTGCACCACTTGGACTCTTCGACGGGAGGAGCGGCCGACTCTCGCGTAAGGCCAGTGAAGCCAGAGGATCTTGCTCGATGTGTGGAACTGATCAACGTCACGCACCAAGGACTCGATCTTTTTCGCCCCTACTCGGTCACCTTTCTGGAAGCACGAATGCATGATTTGTTCTGGGGACCCAAGCCACATTTTGTACCCGAGGTGTACGGGTGGAACGACATGCACGTACTTGAGGAAAACGGCGAGATCGTTGCGTGCGGGGGAGTTTGGGATCGAGGGCGAGATTCGCGAGAACGATGGAAGCACCGCGAAACCGGTGAAGAACGAATCGTAGATACTGCATGTCTGATGGATTTTGGCTTTGCACCGGGGCACGAACAGGCTGGCGCAGCGCTCATCGAGAACCATCTTGGGATCGCCAACTCTTTGGGACGCACGTCGCTCTCGGTCGCACTGGAAAACCACCCCAACGTGTTGGCGTTGCTAGCCCACGCAGCCCCAAAGCCCGAAACTCGCACGTTGGAAATGATGGGTTTCGCCACCGACCAGCTGAAGATTACGGCGACGGTTACTCGCCCCTACACCGATCTCGGCTACTGGTAAACCCGCTGCTGTATCACCGCTTTGAAACCCTCATCGTTGCACCCACTCATACGTACACAGATAACTTCATGAATCAACGCGAAGAAGGATCATCATGGCGGAAGCACTGAAGAAGCCCAGCCGAACCGACATGGGGCCAACGTACAAGCGCATCTGGCAGTTCATGGGTGAATTTCGAGGAAAGATCGGTGCGGCAATCGGTACCTCGCTGCTGGCATCAATTGCCTTTTCACTTCTCCCATGGCCGATCCGCTACTTAATCGATGATGTGTTGCTTGGCGACAAGCTCAAACTCGGCATCTTCGGCCAACACTTCACGGAAACTCGTTCGCAGAAGATCGCTGTAGGGAGCGCCCTCGCTGGAGGATACCTGGTCATCCAACTTGTCGCCGCAATCGTCATGTCGTGGAGTTTCTACCTCTTCGCGGGCGTAGCGCTTCGAATGATCCATTCGTTGCGTGGTCGCATGTTGCGGCACCTTCGATCGCTGTCGCTTGGGTTTCATGCCAACCGATCGAGCGGCGAAATGATCTTTCGGTCCATCAACGACGCACGTTCCATCCAGGAGGTCATGATCTTTGGGGTTCAGGCGTGGGTGATGCCGCTGTTCCAAATCACGTTGATGGTCGTGCTGATGATGTGGCTCGATTGGGCACTAACGCTCGTTGCCATCTCGGTAGCTCCGTTGTTACTTTGGACGATTCGTCGACTCACGCATCGGATCCAGGCCACCTCAGAGGAATCGAGAGGGCATCTTGGCCGACTCACCGCACTCATCGAGCAAACGCTGGGATCGATGCGCGCCGTGCAAGTCTTTGGCAAAGACGCAAAGGAGCGGGATCGTTTCGACGAGACCAGCCACAAGTTCATCGCTGCCCAATTGAAATTCCGTCTGGCCGAGCAAACCCTGTCAGTAGCGACAATGCTCATCACCGGGGTCGCCACATCCGCAGTGCTGCTGTTCGCCGTCTACCGCGTGGTCGACGGGAACCTAAGCGTTGGAGCTCTCTGGATCTTCCTGTCGTACATGCAGCGGATTTATGAATTGCTGCAGCGAAACCTGGCCACGTTTGGAATGCTTCAGGATTCTGTTGTCGGGGTAAGCCGAGCCTTTGCCGTTCTTGACACGGTCCCCGCAATCACCGACGCTCCAGATGCGATTGAGATCACCAATTTTGAACACTCAATCGAGCTTCGCAACGTCGGCCTGGTCTACGACACAGCACACGTCCTGAACGATGTATCGATCACGGTCGAGACCGGTCGAATCGTGGCCCTTGTTGGTGCAACCGGCTCCGGCAAGACCTCTATTCTCAATCTGATACCGCGTCTTTACGACGTCACAGCCGGGAGTGTGCGTATCGATGATCGTGATGTGCGCACGCTGAAACTCGCGTCGTTGCGCGATCTCGTTAGCGTTCTTCCCCAAGAACCGTTGCTGTTTGCTGGCACGATTCGCGAGAACATTGCCTACGGTCGGCTTGACGCAACGGAAGACGAACTAATCGCTGCTTCGAAAGCCGCAAGGGCGCACGAGTTTGTCGACACGCTCCCCGAAAAGTACGCAACGGACGTGGGGGACCGGGGCGCGAAACTGTCGATCGGTCAACAACAGCGCGTCGCACTGGCTCGTGCGTACCTCAAGGATGCGCCCATTCTCCTCCTCGATGAACCAACGGCTGCACTCGACTTGAAAACCGAGGCTGACCTCCTCGACAGTATGCACCGGCTGATGCATGGCCGTACCGTTGTAATTGTGGCGCATCGCCTTTCCACCATCCGCCAAGCTCATTGCATCCACGTTCTCGAAAATGGCCGCATCGTTGAATCAGGCACCCACGATGAGCTTCTCGCCCTAGGCCGAACCTACAGCTCCCTTTGGCACGCAAACGATCTAACCGACTCCAAATAGCTCAGGCAGTTTGTCGTTTGCGCTGGGAGTAGCGAGTCCTGGCCTATCACTTATGGACTTTCGCCGAATTTCTCAGGGGTGGCCGCGCTTGCTATCAGGTGGAGAGTTCCTGGAAGATTGCGAACGACCGCTCGGTGGATTCTGGATCAGTTGAGGAGAAACCGTGGCGGGTATAGAAACGACGCGCGTCGATGTCTACTTCGTCGACTCCAACTTCAATGGAATCAACTCCCAGAGTTCTTGCCGTTGTGAGGAGTTGGGCGACGATTGCTGAACCGATTCCCTTACCTCGAAGTTGGGGTTCGACGTAGGTTCATCGAGCAAAGCAACACGGCCTTCGTACCAAACGTTGGTTCGCAACGTCACAAGCGCAAGCGCAACTGCTGGCACCCCGGCCAAAATCGCAAACGTGTTATTGGTTGGCATCAGGGTTTTGAGGCGCTCGACAAGAATCTCAGGCCCAGGCGACGGCGTGTCGAATTCGGTATTGAAGTTGTGCAGCAATCGTGCGACCTCACCAGCCTCCGCAACTTTCGCGACTCTTGCATTCCAATCGCTCTGATCCATAGCTAAATTCTACCCTCGCTGGCTTACCGATCCAGCGGAAACCTCGGAGGACGCCGGTCAAAGCTGAACTTAACAACTCGAGCAATTTCATTGGAAGCACTGACGACGACGGACTAGTTAGGTATGCGTGCATATTGGGTGGGAAAGTATCTTTCCTAAACGATCGAGACCCCACCCAATATGTGCACATATTACCGTGTTGTCGCCTTCCGGAACCTTCTGCCGACCAGGTTTCACCCACGAACCATTGAGAAGCTGAACTTCGAGAACCTTTATTGAGCACGGCCGGGAAACTCGCCGTCAATTCGATTCGATTAGGCGTGCGGTTCGTGGAACAGCGCGGTGATGTCAAGGGAGAAGCCCTCGAGGAGGGGACTCGCCAGCACCTCGCCTTCGGCCAACTCCAACGCGATGTCGAAATCGGGACTTGATGCAATCGAACGGCGGTAGACCAGTACGGATTTTGAGGCCGTGTCGACCAGCCACACTTCGCTAACCCCGGCAGCCTCGTACATGCGGAACTTTACGGTCGTGTCGTAGCGCCAGGTCGAAGGTGATCTGACCTCGACGACCAATTCGGGGGCAAAGTCAAGATAGGCGGCGTCATAGGGAAGGCGACCCTCAGAAACCCAAAGGACATCAGGGGCAAGCACGTTGCCGTTGTCAAACTTGATGTCGAGCTGACCAGGAGAAGCGCCTCGCCCCGGCCCATTCCGCGTCCAAAGGACAAGCTCGACATGGATGAAAGTAACAGCTGCCTGGTGCCGGACTGTTGGATTGTTCACTACTACCTCTCCGTTGATGAGCTCGGTCCAACGAGGCCGGGTATCACCTGTTGCGATGTAGTCATCAGCGGTGAGAAGTGTGGCGGTCACTGCACTCATGCCCTTCAGTTTGGCGAGGGGGTATGACAAAAAGTCGTCTCGTCACAATACTCCGAGCAGCATGCCAGAGCGGCGGGCAAGGATCTCTGGGGTCGAACGTGAAGTTATGCAAACCCTGCGGTATCGTCTGCCACACTTCGTGCGTGATGGCGCGAGCAACGATTTGGAGAGCGAGCAATGGAACTACGAAAAGGTCAAGTAGCGGTTGTTACCGGAGGAGCTAGTGGGATCGGGCTTGCCCTGGCCGAATCATTCGCACGAGCCGGGCTCTCAATTGTCTTGGCCGACGTGCAAGCAGATGCCCTAGCCGCTGCGGAAACTCGAATTCGTGCCCTTGGTGTCGAAGTCCTAAGCGTGCAGACCGATGTCAGTAAAGAAGCTGAGGTTCAGTCCCTTGCCGCGGCGACGATTGAACGGTTTGGTTCGGTTCAGATCGTTTGCAACAATGCCGGTGTTGGCGGTGGCGGTGACCCATGGTTTGGGCCCGTTGGCGTGTGGGATTGGGTGATGGGAGTGAATTTCTGGGGCGTCGTGCATGGCGTGAGAGCCTTCCTTCCGCATCTGCTGGCCAATGCCGATGGCGGACACATTGTCAACACGGCTTCGATTGCTGGCTTGTACCCGGTTACGTCGGCTCCCTACGATGCCAGTAAGCATGCCGTGGTCGCGCTCACCGAAAGTCTCAACAACACCCTGCTCACCATCGAAGCCAAAGTGGGGGTCAGCTGTCTGTGTCCGGGCTGGGTCAAAACGGGTATTGCTGATTCGATGCGAAACTGGCCGACTGAACTCGGCGCTGCGCCGGTCCCTACACCCCTTCAAACAGCACTGAGTGCCGAGACTCGCCGGGTGATCGATGAAGGAACGCAACCAGGTTTTGTTGCCGACCTTGTTGTGGAATCGATTCAGGAGGGCAGGTTTTGGGTGTTTCCCCATCCGGACTTTGTGGAGCAAGCCATGCAGCGGTTCCACTCAATTGGTGAGGGACGCAATCCCGCACCGCCAGTACAACTCCCCGGCATGGCACCCCGCGCAGAGATTCTTCGCAAAGCGTTGGCGGCAATGGAGGCGAACTAACTGGTTGGTCCAAGGCCTTTGAAGAAGCCAACTGGTGTGCCGCAGATGACCCTTAGTACGTAGATCAATCTATGGTAGATTGATCTACGTATGAGAACCTTCCCGAAGGACCTGTTCGGTCGAGAGCGGGAGTGGCGCGAGCTGTCTGACTTTGCGAAAAAAGCTGGCGATCAGAATCGTTTGGCCATTGTTTTGGGTCGGCGTCGGCAGGGAAAATCGATGTTGGTTCGCCATATTCAGGAGGCAACGGGGGGCTTCTATTTTGAAGCGGCCCAACAAACCTCAAGCCAGAATTTGGCCGACTTTTCTCGCGCCTTCTCGCAGCATACGGGTTCAGCTGGAACCTCCTTCGAGTCGTGGGGAAATGCCGTTGAACATTTGGCGGCCCTCCCACCCCGGGCCAAACCGTTTGTGATTGTGCTTGATGAATTTGGGTACTTGGCAACGTCTGCGCCCGAACTTCCGTCGTTGCTGCAGCGCCTCTTTACTGAGCGGCCTGCCGGT
>JAYSVF010000076.1:0-11873 GCA_043718695.1 Acidimicrobiia bacterium
CGCAGAATTCTTCATGCTCGCGGTGCATTTTCCGGTGAGGCTGGCCACCGTCATCTTCAAGGCTGCTACACCGAACGCGACGAACTCTATTCGCGCTTACGAATGCTCCACCGAGCAAAACGAGCTGAAGCGGCTGAACTTTAGCGAGCGAACGAACCGGAGCGGCGATCTGAACCAACGGTGACTCGTTGCACTTCTCGTTGTGAGGGGTAATGATCGCCGCTGGCAAAGTGTTGCGTGGACCAGTTATCCCACATGACTACCGTTCCTTGCGTCCAACGTAAACGCATCTGGTACCGGGGATTGCGAACTCTCAAGAACAGATCAGCCAACAACCGATCCGATTCCGCGGCATCAATTCCTACAACGCACTTCGTAAACGATTCATTGACATACACCAGTGGTCGATCGGTGGCTCGGTGATGCACAATCAGAGGGTGCGACGTGGTGTTTCCCGGGGCTTCCAACGCCGCCAGGGTATCAAGGCGTGATCGCTGTTCAGCATTGTTGTTCGCTTCGCTGGCCACGAAATCGCCGAGGAAGCGGAAGCCATGGGCGAGGGAATGCAACGCCTCATATTGTTCTAAACGTGAGCGCAGTTCCTTCGGCAAGTCATCATGCAATGCGCGCATATCTGACCACAACGTGTCACCCCCAACCGGGGGGATCAGCGCACCACGCAGAATCGAAACAAACGGCGGATTGGCCCGACACGAAAGGTCACTGTGCCACTCCTCGTTCTCCGGAGGATTGTTCTCATCGTTGCGCACCCGAATGATGTCCTCGAATCCCGCTACACCCGGGTAGAGAGGATGACGGGCCGCCAAAGGGCCAAACGATTCCCCAAGAGCCACATGCGTGGCAGAAGAAATATCCTGTTCGCGAAACACCAAAACACCACGATCCAACAAATTGGCGTAGATATCGTCGGCCATGGTGGCATCAAGTTGATTCAGATCAAGTTGGGAGACTTCTGAACCTAACTTGACCGTAATGGGACTGAACTTCACGGGAATTCCTTGGCGTTAAAGACTTGAGGTGAGGGCTAGCGGTTGTGTGGCTACTTGTTGCGGGGCTTGGCGTTGCGGCTTGCGTTGTAGTCGAGGTGTTGCGGGCAGCGGGGCGGCGGGATATTCGTGCAGGCTCGTTTGTTTCAGGCATCGTGTTACGAGGGCGAAGCAATAGTACGTGTGCGTATGGCTTCGATACTCGGAGTGTCGTGAATGAGGCTTGCGGTGTAGTGCTCTTGCGGATTACCAATCACGTTTTCGGTAGGCCCAAATTCTACAATCGCCCCACCGTTCATGACGGCCACGGTATCGGCAATCGAGCGCACGAGGGGTAGGTTGTGCGTCACGAAGAGCATCGATAATCCGAGTTCGCGGCGAAGCTCACCCAATAGCTCAACGATTGCGGCCTGCACCAACACGTCGAGGGCTGAGGTGACCTCGTCACATACCAGCACATCGGGTTGGCTTACCAAAGCCCGGGCGATGGCAACCCTTTGACGCTCGCCACCAGAGAGTTGGCTTGGATACTGATCGGCATAGGCCTTGGTAAGCGCCACTCGCTCCAACATCTCCTGCATCGTCTTCTCCGCTTCCTTGCGAGAGTTCTTGGCCACAAACAACGGACGCAGAATTGACTCACCAATCGTGCGTCGTGGATTGAGCGACGAATAGGGATTTTGGAACACATACTGGATCTTCATCCGCTGTTCCAACGATCGACCGCGAGCATGACGGGCAAGCGCGGCTCCATGAAGGGAAACGCTGCCGGTCCACTCGTGATGCAAACCGCCGATGGAACGCGACAACGTGGTTTTACCCGATCCCGATTCACCCACAAGCGCGACACACTCACCGCGGGAAATCGAAAACGTGGCGTTATGCACCACCACATTGCGTTGATACCCAGCCGACACATCATGGATTTCCAACACAGGATGAGCAACCACCCGACCAAGTGTCCGTTTCGTTTGGCCAATGGTCACCGAGCGCAATTCATCGGCCCGAATACAGCGAACTTCATGTGAGGGGCGAGTGGAACCAGAAGATTCGGAAACCGGTTTTAGCGCGGGCATCTCCGCTAGGCAAGCTTCAGTGGCATGGTGGCAACGAGGGGCGAACGAGCAGCCGGAGGGGCGCTTTCCCGGCGCAGGTGCCCGCCCGGGCAGACCGAGGATTTCGTGTTCCCCGCCAATATCGGGCGCTGCGGCCACCAGGTGCCGAGTGTAGGGGTGCGCGGGGTTGGAGAAGATCGCCGCGGTAGGGCCGTTCTCTACAACTCTTCCGGCGTACATCACGGCCACGTCATCGGCGAGGTCAGCCACCACCGCCAAATCGTGGGTGATGTACAGCGCAGCCACACCGTGCAGCTGCGCTAACGATCGCACCGTGGCGAGTACGTGGGCTTGGGTGCTTACATCGAGCCCGGTGGTGGGTTCATCGAGCACAATCACCGACGGACGACACGCAAACGCCATGGCCAAAGCAACACGCTGCTGTTGACCGCCGGAAAGTTGGTGGGGGTAACGAAGCAGAAATTCTTCGTCGTTGGGAAGCAGGACCTCGTCCATCATTTCCACTACACGGGCTTTGCGGGCATCGTCGCTCCTACCAAAATCGTGGGCTTCGAGCACTTCGCGAAGCTGCGTACCAATCCGCAACGCAGGATTCAACGATGAGGCGGGATCTTGGGGAACATAGGTAACGCTGCCCCCACGAATCGCCCGCAAAGCCTCGGGTGCGAGCGACAACATATCGGTGTGTTCACCGCAGCTCACCTCTCCTCCGGCAATGGTCACGCCTTTGCGAGCATGCCCCAACACCGCCAGTCCAACGGTGGTTTTCCCCGAACCGGATTCGCCCACTAACCCCAGCACCCGTCCAGCGGGCACCGTGAGATGCACCTCATCCACGATGTCGTGCTTTGTTGCCGAAACTTCAAGCCGTAACCCTCGAACGCTAAGCCCCGCCTTGGAATGCGAAACACCGATTGGGCTACTGGAACTGCTGGAACTGCTGGAACTGCTGGAATTATCAGAACTATCGGAACTACCGAAACTACTGGACGTCTTCATACTTCGGCCTTTGCGCGATCTACACCAGCAATGGCTCTCGACAACCCATCGGCAACCAGGCCATTCCCCACGGTAAGTAACGCAATGGCAAAGGTGGGCAGAAACACGCCCCACGGCTGCACGGTAAGCGCGCTTCCATTTTCTTGAATCATCAGACCCCAATTGGCGATGCCGAGTTCCGGCGTGAAGCCCAAAAATGCCAACGACGCAATTAAACCAATGGCATAGGTAAACCGAAGGTTCGCCTCAACCAGCAGCGTTGAGGAAACGTTAGGGAGTACCTCGGAAAGCAGAACCCGTAACCGAGATTCGCCAATCGCTTCGGCTGCGCCAATGAAATCGCGTTCCACCACGCCCAGTGCCGCTCCACGGACCACACGAGCCACTCGAGGAACCGTAGTGAGCCCAACGGTGAGAATGACCACAATGGGTTTCGGTTCGAACATGGCAATCACAATGAGCGAAAGGAGTAACTGGGGAAATGCCAGGAAGGTATCGAGGGTGCGCATCAACACTTCATCAAGCCTGCCGCGCAGATACGCAGCCGCCATGCCAAGTAGTCCGCCCATTCCCACACCGATAACGGTTGAGAAAAACGCCAACACGAGGATGGATCGTCCGCCATGGAGGAATCGGGAGAACACGTCATATCCGCTGTAATCCGTGCCAAGGAACAAGCCCTTCACGTGGCGTTGAAAGGGCGAATCGATGTACTCATTGGATCCATTTGGTGCAACCATCGGCCCGAACAAGGCAATGGCCATGATTGTTACCGAAATAAGCGCGCCTATCTTTGTGCGCATCAGGCGCAAGGCGGCACGGAACACGCTCTCCGGACGAGCGGCACTCTGCCCCGTTGAGCTCCCCACTCCCGGTCCGCCTTCTGGCAACGTTTCCGTCAGGAACGACGGGGCCGACAGGGCCGACGCAGAAGACCCAGAAGACACTGGCGACACAGATGACGGTGTGGCGGGAGTGGTCACTGGAGTTTCGTCCGCAAGCGAGGGGTCACCAAGACCGTACCAATATCAGCGATCATGTTCGTGAGCACATAAACCGCGGCTATCACCAACGCCAAGAACTGCACCACCGGCAAATCGCGGGCTCGCACCGAATCCACCAGGGCCAGTCCAACACCCGGGAAATTAAACAACCGTTCGGTGATGATCACCCCACCGGCCAAATATGCAAGGTTCAGGGCGATGACCTGGAACACCGGGCCGACGGAATTTGGCAGGGCATGGCGCCACACCACGGTCTTCTCCGGCAAACCTTTAAGGCGAGCCATTTCGATGTAGTCACTCTCCAACACTTCAATAATCGAAGCGCGCATAGTTCTTGCTACATAGGGCATCACAGCCAACACCAAGGTGAGCACAGGAAGGGTTAGACCTTTCATGTCATACCAAGGGGGAGCATCAGGAGGAATATAGGTAACGGCGGGCAGCAGTTTGAACACATACGTTGACAACAAAATGATCAGCAGCGTACCTACTACGAACTCCGGCATTGCCGCCAAAAGCAACAACACAATCGAAGATCCTTGATCAAAACGCTTGTCTCGTTTCAAACCGGCATAGGTCCCCAAGGCAACCGAAAGCGGAATCGAAACGACCCCAGCACAAAACAACAAGAACAGCGAAGCCCCAACTCGAGGCGCAATGTAACCCCAGAGATTCTCACCAGTGGTGTAGGACTTTCCGAAGTTGCCACGAAGAATTTCGCTCAGCCAATGACCGTATTGCGAAGGCAAAGATTTCGTCAGGCCATTAGTGAGGTTGAACGCTTTCACGGCTTCCGGAGTGGCATCGCGGCCCATGATCACCCGCGCAGGATCAGAAGGCAGGGCTTGGGTCACCAAGAAGATCATCAACGAAATGACCAGCAACGTGAGCAAACCAAGCAGCACTCGTTTTGCCAAGAACCGGGCGATAGGAATCAAACCAGACAACCTAAACCTCACACCATCAAAGAAACTAGTGCGTGTTCGCGCAAATCATGACGTAGTGATTTCGGTTTGAAAGCCGCGATGGCGCTCGGAACCGAGTGGAAAACACTACGTAATGACTTACGCTTCACTGCACTAGGGAACCACAAGTGTGATTCACGAAACGGCTACAAAGAATCAGGCTGCCGCCCGAAAACGGACGGCAGCCCAACCACAATTACTACAAACAAAGAACTGCCAAGTGATCCCTTAAGGCATCCATTTTGGAACAGCAAAAGGCCTAGTACAACGACATCTCCGACCATCCAAAGCAACAACTGCCAATTGGGCCACCTCTCAGCGAGTTACTTCAAGGAGAGATCTTGGAAGCCTCGTCCGTAGTAATCGAGATTCAACTGGCTCGGCCGGTTCACGATACCTTGCAACTTGTCGGAATAGGCATCAGCAAAAGCATTGAAGACCGGAATGATGTAGCAACCCTCCTCAAAGTCAAACTTTTGCAACTGCTTGATCAATTCGCGACGCTTTGCTTCATCAGGCTCGCCCGAAGCCTTCGCAGTGAGATCAGCATAGGAAGGATTGGTCTTCTCATAGTTGGTCTCCCCGTAGCCCAGCGTTGCACCAATTTGTGCAAGGTAAGCGCGAGGCGACCAAAACGATGTGTACATAGGAACCTTGGCATAGGTGGTATCCCAGTACGTTGCATCCATGGCCTTGGCCGTGATCTTAACCACGCCATCGGTGAGCTTGGCTTGCTCAGCAAACGCCTGAGCCATCGGGATAAGTCCACCGGTGTCATCAGGTGCCCCCAACTCAATTTCGAGTGGCTTGTCCTTGGTGAACCCAGCTTGCTTGAGCAGATCAACGGCCTTGGCAATGTCTTGGGTACGTTGCGGGAACTTGTTGGCATCAAAGTTCTGATCGATGAAACCAAACTGATCGTTGGCGATCTTGCCGTGGCCTTGCAACGCACGATCAAGAATCTGCTTGCGATCAACGATGAGGCGCATGGCTTGACGGACCTTGGGATTATCAAACGGGGCCTTATCGGCCATCATCACAATCGTGAGCCAGCCGCCACCGGAAGTCTCATTGATCTTGATTCCCGCAGCGCTCTTGAGTGGCTCAATGTCGGTGAGAGCAATGTCGACGGCCGCATCGATTTGGCCAGACCGAAGGGCGTTGGTAAGGGCAGGCTTATCGGCAAAGTCAATAATGGTGACTTCATCAAATGTGGGCTTTCCCTTTTTCCAGTACTTCGTGTTCTTCACGTGAACACTTTCACGACCAGGAGTAAAGCTCTTCAACACGTAAGGACCCGTACCACTGCCACCGGTGGTGTAGCCAACGGGAACGATGGCGTTGGTGTATCCCGAAAGCGTTGATTGAAAATCAACGAGCGGTTGCTTCAGGGTCACTTCGACCGTGAGATCATCGATCTTCTTGAGACCGGCAGGATCAAGATAATCCTTGAGGGCCTTGTAGGAAGGCAACGCCAACTTCTCATCCACGAGCCGTGAAAGCGAGAAGATGACCGCCTCAGCATTGAGCTTCGACTTGTTGTGGAACGTAATGCCCTTCTTCAACTTGATGACATATTGCGTCAGCGATTTCGTCGTAACGCTTTCGGCCAGCCCATACACATTCGATGGCTTGAAGTTCGAATCAAAAGCCAGAAGCGTTTCGAACCCGGCAACGAGGCGAGCCTGATCGGCTTTCGCCACAATCTTTTGTCCGTCAATGATGTCGTTGGTTCCGCCGACCACGCCAACGCGGAGCTTTGAGCCCTTCTTTGGTTTAGCCTTCGCTGCGGCCACAGCCATATCGGGTAGGCCGACGACGAGGCCTGAAGCGATAACGAAGGCCCCGGCGCCCTTGAACAGGTCGCGACGAGAGATTCCCGTAGTGGTTGTCTCCTCGATCACTTGATGGCGTTGCTTGCGTGACATGTGCGTCCCCCAAAAGTTTGGTGTTACGGGTAGTTGTGCCTGTGCCACAGGGCACTCTGCATGCAGATCTTGCACCGATTTTTGGTGACGCGCCAGTCCAACAACCAAAAAGGGAATTCCTCCTGCCGCCTACTCCTGCGCCTGCTGAATCGACAAGAATTGCCAGTATGCGAGTTCTGGTTATTGGTGGGGGAATCGGGGGATGCGTAACAGCGATGGCGCTCGCAGCTCGGGGCCTCGAAGTGACCGTGTACGAATCAGTTCGGGAGCTCACTCCTCTGGGAGTGGGCATCAATATCCTCCCGCATGCCATGGCCGTTTTACGTGATTTGGAGCTTCTCGACACGCTCGTTCCCCTCGGTGTGCAAACCGCCGAGCTGGCATTTTTCAATCGTCATGGTCAACTGATTTGGCGGGAGCCCAGAGGCTTGGCGGCGGGATATGACGTGCCACAAATTTCTGTTCATCGAGGACAACTGCACCTAGCACTGTTCGAGGCCGCACAGCAACGTCTTCCCGCTGATGCAATGCGAACCGGCCACACCCTCACCGCCTTTACTGCGGGCGACCACAACACCCTGCCGACGGCTACGTTCGAAAACCGCTTCACCGGCGAAGCGGTGCATGACAGCGCCGATGTGATTGTTGCTTGCGATGGAATCCACTCGACCGTTCGCAAACACTTGGTTCCGGGGCAAGACGAACCCAATTGGTCGGGCAACGTCCTCTGGCGTGCCGCTACTCGCCACCCGGGTTTCCTCAGCAAGCGTTCGATGTTTATGGCCGGACACCTTCCTCACAAGTTCGTGGCCTACCCCATCACCGAACCCGATGCCGACGGGATGCAAACCGTCAACTGGATCGCCGAACTCAACCGTTCCTCCGAGGGTCTTTCTGGTCGCGAAGCCTGGAACAAGAAGGTGGACAAATCGCTGTTTGCCGATCGATTCGCCGATTGGAAATTTGATTGGCTTGATATACCTGCACTGATTGAACAAACCGGTGACGTTTTTGAGTTCCCCATGGTTGACCGTGACCCGCTTGAGCAGTGGACCTCGGGTCGCGTAACCCTGTTGGGCGATGCCGCCCACCCGATGTACCCCATTGGATCAAACGGTGCTTCCCAGGCAATTCTTGATGCTGCGGCCCTCTCCTCGGCGCTGGCGTCCCACAACTCTCCGATCGATGCTCTGCACGCATATGAAGAAATCCGCCGCCCGGCAACTTCACGCATCGTTCTTTCCAATCGCCAACATGGCCCGGAGCGAGTACTTGACATGGCCGAAGAACGCTCCCCCAACGGCTTTCATGCCGTGAGCGAAGTGTTTGCTCCGGGCGAGCTGGAATCAATAAGCGCACAGTACAAACAGGTTGCCGGCTTCACCCCACCGGCGGCTCAATAACGCCCCTCTGGAACTGCGCGCCGGTAGTCAACGCTCGTGAAGCTGAAATTTCGTGCGTACGGCTAGTGTCCTGTGCCAGAAGAGGTGTGAATATGTCTGGAGCAATTTTTGTTCCTGGCAATGACGCAGGAGGCACTGCCTGCCCTGTCCAACCAGAACGACGAGGAAGCAGCCAGGGACGAAAAGGGCCCAGAGATATTCATACTTTCTCTGGCACAGGACACTAGGTTGTACGAAGAGCATTGCGCTGTGCTTGACGGGCCCCTCGCCCATCGGTTCGGGTTCTAAATCGCACCTAGGTCGCGAAGGGCGGCGATTTCTTCCCACTCCAGCCCAATCTCCAACAAGATTTCTTCGGTGTGCTCACCCAGTTCAGGGGCCCGCGTGGAGGGAACCATTGGGGTGTCACTCATCCGCAAAGGGGAGCCCACCACAGTGATCTCACCATGCTCTGGATCATTCACTTTGACCAGATAGCCGTTCTCGTAAACCTCTGGATCAGCCACGATCGCTGCGTAATCGCGCACTGGCGCGCAACGCACGCCGATCCCACGAAGTTCATGCACCCATTCGTTGGTGGTCTTCGTAACAAAGATCGGTTCAAGTTCCTTCAACAATGCAATCTTTTGCGCCTCGGTCATCAATGGAGGCGCGAACCGTGGATCGTCAAAAAATGCTTCGTTCCCAATAAGTCTGGCGAACGCCGGGCGAGCCAACGCCACCACACCAACAACCGCTACGTGCCCATCCGCCGTGGGAACGATTCCGTAGGTTCCATTGATAAGCGGGTGTCCGCCGTTAGACCTACCAGGTATCTTGCCGCTTGCTAAGTACGCGGAGAACTCCGATGCCTGAGCCCAAATTGCTCCGCCCACCAACGACACCTCTACTCGTTGGCCCCTTCCTGTGGTGAAGCGGGCAAACAGTGCGGCGAGAATCCCTGAGGCAAGATGTTGTGATGACATGTGATCAGCAATCGTTGCGCCGACCGGAGTGACCGGGCCACCATCAACACCGGTCGTTGAAATCAACCCACCGGCAGCTTGCCCAGCGAGATCTGCACCTTCTCGGTGAGCATTGGGCCCAATGGCACCAAACGTGGCACCGGTGGCGTAAATGACCCGAGGATTGCGAGCTGAAAGCACCTCATAACTCAAGCCCCAATCATCAAGCGTGCCCGGCTTAAAGTTTGAGACCACCACATCAGCGCTATCGGCAAGCCGCAAGAACACGTCGCGCCCCTCAGGCTTGCGGAGATCAATCGTGACGCTTCGCTTCCCACGGTTGCAGCCAATCCAATAGCCACTCATCGCATGGCCATAGGTCGCTGGAATCCAACGGGACTGATCTCCGATTCCTGGCAGCTCCACCTTGATGACCGAAGCACCCATATCGCCCAGCAGTAACGCCGCCTGCGGGGCCTGCACCAACACGCCGAGGTCCAATACACGAATACCGTCAAGAGCTCCCATTGGGTTGACACTACGTTCGCCGCCGCGGCCTTGCCACTTGGACCGAAATTTGACCCACACTGGCAAAGACACTTCGCTACGACTGACGGGAAAATCGCCAAGCCCCGCTCCGATGCCTCAGCGGGCATGCTGCCAGTGGCCGCCGTTTGCAGCGGCGACAACTGGGCGGCGTGCGATTGCATTGGCCGACACTGCAAATGATGGGGCCAAAGTCGAGCTACGGTTCCCCGGTGCCTGAGAATCCCGAAAACCCTGCTGCCAATTCCGCTGAACAAACGCCTGAATCGCCAACACCGGACAGTCCAATGGAAGCCATCTGCGACGATCTCAGCGCGGAAACCTCCGACCTCCTGCGGATCATCATCCCCCTCAGTCCCGCCCAATGGGACTCATCAACCCCAGCTGAGGGCTGGTCTATCCGAGACACCATCAGCCATCTCGCCTACTTTGACGAAACTGGCAACCTTGCCGCAACCGATCCCGAAGCCTTCGCCGCAAGCGCGAAGGTACTCATGAGCGCCGCCGACCCAATGGAACCAAGCATCGGCCGAGGCCGGGCACTCTCAACCAATGACGTCCTCAACTGGTTCATAAGTGCACGTACTACAATGACCGCGAACTTTCGTACGCTTGACCCTAAATCACGCCTCCCCTGGTACGGTCCGGCCATGGGCGCAATGAGCTTCGGTACGGCCCGCCTCATGGAAACCTGGGCCCACGGCCAAGACATTGCCGACGCCCTCGGTGTTACCCGCAAACCAACAGACCGGCTCCGCCATGTGGCCCATATCGGCGTTCGCGCCCGGGCCTTTAGCTACGCCACGAATCGCCGCGAGACTCCCGACGGGGATATCAAGGTCATCCTCACCGGACCAAATGGTGACCGATGGGCATGGAATGAAGCCCTCGACGATACCAACCTGGTGAAAGGATCCGCCTTAGATTTCTGCCTCGCGGTCACGCAACGCCGTCACCTTAGCGACACTGCGCTCACCGTCGTCGGCGCAGCGGCCCAGGACTGGATGGGCATCGCGCAGGCGTTCGCTGGTGCACCCGGAACCGGACGCCAACCCGGACAGTTCGCATAACCCGGCACCAAGAACGCTGCTCCGGTTGAGCGGCAACGCAGCCAGTGCAATACAGTGCGAGCGTGACAAGTCACCCAAGCCCAGCGAATAACGATCAACCGAACCCATCGGAAACGAGCACAACGGCTGGGCAACTTTCTCTGCTTGATGCAACTGCTCAGGCTGCACTCGTGCGCTCAGGAGAACTGAGTGCCCGTGAGCTCGTTGATGCGGCAATCGAACGGATCGAACGAGTCGACGGCCAACTTAACGCAGTCATTCATCGACGATTCGAACGAGCGCGCACCGAAGCCGACGCGGTCACATCCCAAGACCACACCAAACCGTTCGTAGGTGTGCCGTTCGCGCTCAAAGACCTGTGGTCACCGAGTGCCGGGGATCCAATGCACAACGGCATGAAAGCGCTCCAAACAATCGGGTACACCGCACCAAAAGATTCCTGGCTGGTCGGCCGCTACCGACAGGCCGGTCTCATCGTCGTCGGGCGCACCGCAACCCCGGAGCTAGGCCTCGTGGGCACCACGGAATCTGATGCCACCGGCCCAACCCGCAACCCTTGGAACACCGCACACTCGGCTGGAGGGTCAAGTGGAGGCAGTGCTGCCGCGGTAGCTGCAGGACTCGTGCCAATCGCCCATGCAACCGACGGTGGCGGATCAATTCGCATCCCTGCTGCCGCGTGCGGACTCGTCGGCCTGAAGGTCTCCCAAGGCAGAATCACTATGGGCCCTGGGCGAGCCGAAAACGGACTCGGCGTGGAGCATGTGGTGAGCCGCACGGTTCGCGATACTGCGGCCATGCTTGATGCCACGTGCGGCCCAGGAATCGGCGACATGGTTACCGCTCCCCCGCCACTTCGACCCTATGTGGACGAACTAATGGATCAATCAACACCCTTGAAGATCGGCTTTCTTACGGCCAGCCCACTCGG
>JAYSVF010000077.1:0-11801 GCA_043718695.1 Acidimicrobiia bacterium
CGAGTTCAGCTACATGCTCCTTCAGGCCTACGACTTCCAGCACCTATTTGCCAATCACGAGGTGACGCTCCAGATGGGCGGTTCGGATCAGTGGGGCAATATCGTGTCTGGAGTCGATTTGAATCGTCGCCTGCATAGCGGTGAGTCCTATGCCCTCACTGGTCCGCTAATCACCAAGGCAGACGGGTCAAAGTTCGGGAAGAGCGAATCTGGCGCGATCTGGCTAACGGCTGATCGCACAAGCCCGTATGCGTTTCACCAGTTCTGGCTCAACACGGACGACGCTGACGTCATTGGGTACCTCAAGCGATTCACGTTTCTCACCCAGCCCGAAATCGTTGAGATTGAGGCTGATTTGGTCGCAAATCCGGGAGCCCGGAATGCCCAGCGGACGTTGGCTAACACCGTCACGGCCATGCTCCATGGGGATGTCGAGTCCCAGAGGGCAGAGGCTGCAGGCAAGGCGCTCTTCACCGGTGATGTCCGGAGCTTGGATGCGAGAATCATCGACGAAGTGTTTGCTGGCGTACCGACGAGTACTCACGATCGTGCAGATCTTCTGGTTGGTGTGCCTTTGGCAAGCTTCTTGGCGACCACCTCATTGGCCTCAAGCAATCGCGAGGCCCGAGAGTTCTTGAAGAACGGCTCGATTGCGGTGAATGGCTCGAAAGTTGAGGAGGACTATGCCCTGTCCCCCACCGATTTGCTGCACGATGCAACGATCCTGCTTCGTCGGGGCAAAAAGAACTGGGCAGTCACAAACTGGTCATAGCCCGAGGGACGCCTTGTTTGTCACATCAACGTACGGGTGCATGCAAGTACTCAACTCGCTAGTTCACAGCCCCCGAGGTGCTTCCGAAGAGTACGCGCGCCTACTTTCAGTGCACCTATATACAGTGCTCTTATCTTCTTCACCCGAGAGCCAGATTGAACGTGCACGGATAGACAGCGCGCAGACGAACCATTACGGATGGAATGTTTGCCGACAGCTCCCTAATAGCTAGGCGCAGGGCCCGGCAGTCTTTGCCGACTTGTCTCGATCAATCCAACCCAGCACGTCTGCGGTGAGTTGCACGCCGTTTTGACTTACGTAGAAAGCTGCTCGAGCATCAGTACCTACTGGAACAACCACGATGCCATTCGACACTTGGCCGGGCGCCATGGACATGACCAGAGCAGGCGATTGGCTTCCCGTCGGCACTACGGTGACATCAAGGGGCCCGCTTGCTGCAGAGGCGCCTACGGAAAGGATGACGCCGGTTGGTACCTGGGTACCGCCCAGCGCGGGTGGGACCTTGAAGACGCCTACAGCGGGAATGTCAAACGGCCGGGCTTGGGTTACTTCTCCGGATAATCCGCCGGTTCCGTTACTGGTATCGAGCAGACGGCAGGCATCAAGAGGCAGCGCAGCGGCTTCATTGGTTCCGGCTGGTGCAGAAACAACCCAGCCAACTACTTCCATAGCAATGCCGCTGGGGCCCGTCGTTGTGGTGACGCGTACCTTTCCACCAGCACCTACGGGAACGGCAAGCCGGGTCACGGTGGTTGCCGACGCGGGAAACGAAAGGTTCGAAGCAACGACGGTCCGGGCGTAGTCAGGTGAAGCCGGCGAAAGGGTTACCCTGCCCGCAACGGTCGGATTGGAAACGATCACGTCAACGATGACCGAGCCGGTTCCCGAAGCAGCAAGTCCGTTGGCGCCACGCACATCGGGGGCTACGGAACCACCGGCAGCAAGCTTGGCTACCTGGTTTGCGTCAAGATCCAGAACTCGCCCGGCGCCAGGAATAAAGACCATTCCGGCCTTGGTGAGCGGAGCGGGCGCTGAGGTGGACGTAGAGGATGCCGTCGTCGCGGCCTTCTTCGTTGTTGTGGGTTCCGACGGTGTTGTAGCCGTAGGTGCCGAGGTTGGTGCGCTAGTTGCCGGGGCTTTCGTGTCAGCAGGGGCCGTTGTGGTGGCCGCCTTTTTCTTTGCGGTCGTTGTGGGCGTCGACTTGGTTTTCGTGGTCTTTGTTGACGATTTCGTCGCAGTTTTGGTCACTTTAGGAGTCGCAGCGGCTGATGCCGTTGACGTGCCCTTTTTGGTGATTGCTGACTTGATGGTGGTGGCGGTCTGAGCATTGGCGAAGGTTGCGGTGAGGAACAATCCGCTCAGCGTTACGGCTATGGCCACAGGAATACGATTCGATCGGGAAGGGATCATCCGAACAGACTACAGAACCAGCGATGCCCGGCCACGTATCAACGGTTATTCACCTGGTCATTCCCCGTTGTTTGGTTGCAAAACCTACAACCTCTAACGGAAACCGGGACTAGCCCAAACCTGATCAGGAGATAATCCCAAGTGATTCAAATCGTTGGGATTGGCGTTCCATAAGGGCGTTGAATCGCTCTAGCTGGGCAACAAACGGAACGGGGCCACCGCCGCCAGGGGTTGTGCGTCGGCTAACGGCGACTCCGGGGGCAAGCAGAGCGACGGCTTTCGGGCCTAAATCGGGGCTGTTTTCTACCAATTCGGCGAAGTCAACGTGGCGATCAATGGCGGAACGCACCAGTGAGCCAACAATGGCATGGGCTTCACGGAACGGAACACCACGCTCCACCAGGTACTCGGCCAGATCGGTTGCGGCTACAAACGGTGAATCGGCTGCGGCTTGCATCCGGGATTGATCGAACACGATGGTGTCGTAGAGGCCACTGAGCGCGGAAAGCGCACGGCTGACCTGGTCCAGGGAGTCAAACAGCGGCTCTTTGTCTTCTTGGAGATCGCGGTTGTAAGCCAAAGGGAGGCTTTTGAGGGTGGCGAGCAGCCCGGTGAGGTTGCCAATGAGGCGTCCGGCTTTACCACGGGACAGTTCGGCGATATCAGGATTCTTTTTTTGCGGCATCATCGAGGAGCCGGTGGCGTAGGCGTCGTGAAGTTTGGCGAACCCAAATTCTTCCGAAGTCCACAGCACGATTTCTTCGCCCATACGGGAAAGGTGGACGCCCAGAAGGGCTATGGCGAACAGACTCTCGGCCACGTAATCACGGTCGCTTACGGCATCGAGGGAGTTTTCGAATCGGGCACCAAATCCAAGGTCGCGGGCTACGGAATCGGGATCTAGAGGGAGCGACGATCCAGCCAAGGCACCGGCACCAAGGGGCGAAACATCAGTACGCTTACGAGTGTCGAGGAGCCGTTCCAGATCGCGGCCAAGGGCCCAACCGTGGGCGAGCAGGTGGTGGGAAAGCAAGACGGGCTGGGCTCGTTGCAAGTGGGTATAGCCCGGGAGGTAGATGCTGCCTGCCGCGTTTGCCCGGTTGAGGAGTACTTGCTGGAGGCCCATGACTCGCTGGGCCAGGGTGCCGAGTTCGCGCTTCGTAAAGAGTCTGAGGTCGGTGGCGCATTGATCGTTACGGCTGCGCCCGGTGTGCATGCGCCCGCCTGCTTCGCCTGCCAGTTCAGTGACTCGGCGTTCGATAGCGGTGTGAATATCTTCATCCCGGGCTTCAAAAACGAAATTCCCTTCACGAAGTTCGGTTTCGACGGTATCGAGAGCTTCTAGAACCGTGACCAATTCGTCCTCGGCGAAAATACCGGCACGGGCGAGGCCTTTGACGTGGGCTCGTGACCCAGTGATGTCATCGAGCCAGATGCGACGGTCGAAGGAGAGGCTTTCAGTGAAAGCCATCAACTCTGCAGCCGGACCGTCTCCGAACCGGCCGTGCCACAACGTGTTGCTCGAGTGCGCCCCGTTAGTGCCGTTACCGGAACCACCATTCCCATTGTTCCCATTGTTCCCGTTGTTCCCGTTGTTGCCATTGTTTCCGCTGTTGCTCGAACTCATCGAACGGCCTAACTTCCTCAGAATCTGCCGAAGGCTCGTTTCGTGCCCCCGAACTGCGATTGGATCGTACTTCCCCGTTGCAGGACAACCGAATGCATATTCTTCACCCTCCCCACAGCCGGCAGGGTATGCGCCTAGTCCGTGTTCGCGCAAACAATTGCGGAGTGATTCTGGTGTAGTTTGCGCAAAGGCGCTGGGAATCGGAGTAAAAACACTGCGCAAATGAATTGCGCTTCCCTGCACTAGTGCGAGACAGATCCCATGGGTTTGATGGCGACGGCGAAGAATTCAGGGGTGTTGGTTGTGGGGGCGATTGCTTGATAGGCACCCGGGGTCACCGAATGGACTGCTTGGACGGTCAACCCAGCTCGTTCAAGCAGCAGACGCAATTCCCTGGGCGTGAAACACGTTGTCCAAAGGTCAACTTCGCTCCCAACGCCGTCGGCATTGCGAATCTCAGTTCGTTCATGGTTCACGCCCGTAGCGGCATCGAATGCATCCTGGTCTTCAAGATGTCGGAGGACGAAATAGGAACTGAAGGCGCTCACTCCGAGACGGCCCCCAGGTTTTAGCGCGGCGGACATACCGTTCAACACCGTGCCGTCGGCAGCACCATCTTCGGGTCGCCCAGCGAGGCCGAATCCCCCCTGACACAGAGAAATCACCGCATCGAACTCGGCATGGAACCCTAAGTTTCGGGCGTCACCCTTGATGAACTGCACGGTCGCGTCAAGTGCCGACGAGACTGCCGATTGGTTACCCAAATCCACGAAGCGCTGTGAAATGTCGAGACCCACGACCTTGATACCGCTTGCGGCCAAAGCCAACGCATGGCGCCCTGGTCCACAACCAACATCGAGGACTCGATCACCGGGCCTTAATCCAAGCTGCTCGATCACAAACCGAACCTCTTGCGCCGTTCCCTTGGTGAAGGAATACCGCAGATACGCCTCGCCCATATGATCCGCCATTGCTTCGAACCAATGACCCTGCGAACTCGTCTCCATGTTCCTATCCTGGTCGATTAGCGAGCGCTCTTAGTTGGGCGTTCGATTATTGGAGCCTGGCTTGGCGTGACGGAGAACGGTTCCAACGCCCAACAGGACTGAGCCAAGGAGAGCCCAGATAGCGAAGGTAATGACGCCGAGGGTGGCGTTATCCCTTGAAGCTTGCGTGCCGCCAAACAGCCGAACCGCCCAAGCAACGAGCATCCCAACACTTAGGAGCAACAGCGCAGCACCAACAAACTGCATGGCCCGGCCCACCTTGGCGCCGGTCGAAGCAGGTTCGGAACCGGGATCGGTCATCCTTTCGCCTCGCCCCAGTTCACACCCCATGACACATTGACCTCAAGTGGCACATCAAGCGCAGCAGCACCCCGCAAGGTCTCAATAGTAAGTGCACCGACTACTTCGCGTTCGTGATCAGGGACTTCAACCACGACCTCGTCGTGCACCTGCAAGACCACTTTCGAAGCAAAGCCACCTTCGAGCAGTTTGCGATCCAGCACCACCAAAGCAACCTTAAAAATATCGGCCGCGAGACCTTGGATACCCGCATTCATTGCTTGGCGTTCAGCGGCCATCCGCCTCGCGTAATTGGGGTTCTGCAAATCAGGAATCAACCGGCGACGACCAAACAACGTTTCGGTGTACCCCTTGTTCCGAGCCTCAGCGACCGAGACATCCATAAACGCCCGCACATTAGGAAAGGCAACGAAGTAGGCATCGAGTATTTCGGAGGCTTCTTTCACCGGCACGTTCAGGCGTTGTGCCAAACCGTAAGACTCCATGCCATAAGCCAACCCGTAGGACACCATTTTTGCCTTCGAACGCATCATGTGCGAAACGTCGGCCGCTTCAACATGAAAAATTCGTGCCGCCGTTTCCGTGTGGACATCAGCACCGGTCACAAACGCTTCAATCAAGCCCGGATCATTGGCCAAATGGGCAATTACCCGCAACTCAATCTGGTTGTAGTCGGCTACGAGGAACGTGCAGCCCTCCGAAGGAATAAACGCCCGACGGAACTGACGGCCTTCTTCAGAACGAATCGGGATGTTGTGCAAGTTTGGTCGATCGGAAGACAACCGGCCGGTACGAGCCACCGTTTGGTTGAACGTGGCATGAATACGACCATCAGAGGCAACCTCCGCCAGCAGATTTTCGCCGTAGGTTGAACGGAGCTTTTCGAGTTCGCGATATTTAATAAGTGCAGGGATGATCGGGTGATCGTCACGAATTTTCTCAAGGGCTTGCGCATCAGTGGAATAGCCGGTTTTCGTTTTCTTATCAGTCTTTAGACCCAACTTGTCAAACAGAATCGTGCGGAGTTGCGGAACTGAGTTGACGACGAACCGCTCCCCCGCCAAAGTTTGCACTTCCTCCTCCAGATCACGAACCTGTGCGGTGAGCGCTTGGGAAAGTTCCTTGAGATAGGTGGTGTCAACCCGAACCCCAATGGCCTCCATGCGAGCCAACACACCAATTAACGGTGACTCTATGTCCACATACAAATCAATCAGCCCACGCGCATCGAGGGCTTCGCGAATTGGTTCAGCCATACGGGCAATCGCGACGGCATAACGGGCGGTTACATCGATCGGGTCCTCGGCCGCGCCCCCGAAATCCAATTCACCGGTTGGGGGTGCGCCAACACTGCGAAGATCAATCGCTGCCCACTTCAGCGCCAGTTCCTCCACCGCATACACGTTTTCCGAAGGATCCAGAAGATACGAAGCTACGGCGGTATCAATGTCAAGCCCGTCGCCAACTGGTCCGCCCACATAGGATGTGGCGAACTCTTCCGAGGGCTGCAAATCCAATCCTGCTTCATGCAACGCCCGGAACAACTCCTTTGAACGGTGCGCATGCACGCTTGCCGGCGGTTGGCTCAGCAGGGTTTTGAGGAACTCCATGCATTCTGGCTCAGCCAGTTTCTCAATCGGCATCCACCAGGTGCCACCTTCGGGGATGGCGAACACCACGCCTTCGAGCGCCGAGCGACCCTCAATTCCTCGCCAATGCCCGGCCATCGCAACACTCGACATATTGAGCAGCTCATCCATTACGCCTTCGCCGAGTGGCAACACCAAAACCTCCAGGTGTTCGCCCTCAACCGCGGCCGTTTCCTCTCCAGCGCCGCCCGCGCCACCCCAAATCGACGCAAACGCATCCAGAGTGCGATCAGAAAGCGCCCGGAACTCCAACGCCTTGAACAGTGCGACCGCTTCAGCCACCTTTACCTGCGGCGCATGAAGGTCATCGAGCGTCACACCCGGAACATCACGAATGAGCGGGGTGGCCGCCATGTTCTTAGCAACCTGTTCCTTCGAAGCAACCAGGTTGTCTCGGAGCTTCGGCGAACACTTTTCTACGTTCGCATAGATTCCCTCGATCCCGCCGTAATCGTTCAGAAGCTTCGCTGCCGTTTTCTCCCCAACACCAGGAACCCCCGCCAGATTGTCAGAAGGATCACCACGAAGCGCCGCGTATTGGGGGTACATCAACGGCGTCACACCGGTTCGGGTTTCGATTCCCGCTTCGTCATACAGGGCGTAGTCACTCACACCTCGCTTGTTGTACAGCACCCGAATCGAACCATCACCTGGCTCTTTGGCATCTTCGACTAACTGATAGGAATCGCGATCACCCGTCACGATGATTACATCGTCTCCGTTGGCTTTCGCTTGGGTGGCCAGCGTGGCCAGAATGTCATCGGCTTCAAAACCAATCGTTTCGTACATGGGAAGGTCAAGCACCGCAACCACTTCCCGGACCAAACCCATTTGCTGGCGAAGAATATCGGGGGTTTCTTTTCGCCCCGCCTTGTAATCGCCAAGCAATTCGTGGCGAAATGTGGGCTCCGGACGATCGAAGGTAACCCCCACCGCATCGGGCTTCTGATCGTTGAGCAGGTACTGCAGCATCGAAGTGAACCCAAACACGGCGTTGGTTACCTGTCCTGCCGCGGTGGCCATATCGCTCGGAAGCGCATAGAACGCCCGATAGGTCAGTGAGTTACCGTCAAGCAGGAGTATTTTGCGGCCCATCACGCCGATGCTAGCGGTGCCCCACCAAATCCCGTCCGCTGGTAGGAGTCCGCTTGGTAGGAGTCCGCTCGGTAGCAACCAATGCAACAGCGAACCGGGCCGGGGCACGCATGTCAGAAAGCAGGCCCTCGCGAAAGCCTTACCAGCGTGCGACAGACTGGTGACATGTCGTCTTCCCCCAAGCGCAACGGTTTTCCCACCCCACTGCCCTCCCGCATCGACGATCCCACTGTGGTAACGCTCACGGCCGGCCCCGCACAGGTAGTCATCGACCTGGCCGCGGGCGCCCGAATAGCCAGCTGGAGAGTCCACGGCCTCGAGCTCCTTGAACAACGCACGCCCGAAAACCACCCTTACGGTTGGGGTAGTTACGCCATGGTTCCCTACGCCGGTCGAGTTCGCAACGCCAAACTGGGTTTTCGAGGCGAAACCTACGACCTCCCCGTCACTATGGGCGAACACGCGATTCACGGGATTGGGTTCGACCGCACATGGACTCTGCTGAGTGCCACGAACACCATGGCCATTGTGGGCCTGCGATTCTGTGAACCCTGGCCATTCGCGGGCACCGTTACCCACTTGTTTCAACTGTCCAACGACCGACTCATCCAACAACTGTCGGTTTCACCCGCTGAGGATCAGCCGGTGACCGTTGGATGGCACCCCTGGTTTCGACGTCAACTGGCCCAAGGTTCGGCCTTAGAATTCGATGTGGATATGTCCAGGGCGAAGCAGTGGCAGCGTGATTCGAGTGGTATTCCGACGGGCAAACTGGTTTCTCCCGGCGAACGACCCTGGGACGACTGCTTCCACGGAGTTGGCGACATGGCGCTTCGTTGGCCCGGGGCACTTACCATCGACGTCACACATGACTGCCCCGATGTGGTGATCTATGACCCTGAACATGCCATTTGCGTTGAACCGCAATCCGGCCCGCCAGATTCTGCCAACCTCACGCCTGATGATGCTCTGGTTACGGCTGGGTCTGCCTTGGAACACACCGTGCAGTGGCGTTGGACTATGGCCTCAAGGGTTTAGAAAACAGTCCCACGAGGGTTGGGCTGGCTCTGATTCAAATGGACTAACCATTGGGCTTCCTGAACCGAAAACAGAATTTCCCCTCCAGTCCCTTGGCGTAGCTGCCGAATTGTAGGTATGCCTTCCGCTACCGCCATGACGCATCGCCACGCAGATGTGACCGTTGAAGAAACGATTACCGGCTTGCCAAGCAATTCCTTGACACCTGGCGGCGACTTCGGGGGCGTTCGGGCTCGTTGCCTCGCAGCCTTGCGACGCACAAGGTTATCGGTCGAACGCGGCGCTACTGCCGTTGAATACGCGCTCATGGTTGGTTTGATTTCCGTAGGAATTGTCACTGCTGTGACAGCACTGAAAGACAAAACGACAGACTCACTCAATCAAACTGCCGCTTCGACGTCGGGACTAATTTTCCCTCCACGGGTGAAATCAGGCCAAACCTTTTCGGTGAAGTACATCCGGAACGACCTAGGTGTTGGTGGTTGGACCGCCGTAGGAGCAAAAGGAGCGACCCTAACCAAATCGGGTGCGGCGACAGTTACCTGGGACAATCTGACTAAAAATGGGGTTGAGTGGACTGCGACCCTCACCGCTCCAGCTGCTGGAAACATCGAAGTTCAAGTTCGGCAGGGCGGCACGGACAAACTGCTCGAGACCGGGGTTCTTCGGGTTACGCCATAAGGCAATCCTTCAAGATCTGACAGCACCCTCACAACGAAGCCGGGACTAACCAAATCCTGGCCTCTTATGGCTCTTGGCATCCTAAGCTCGGTCCTGTGCTTCGCTGGCTGGTTGAACGAAAACTTACTGATACCGCTTCTCGCTTGCGAAAAGCCCGTGAAGAGCTGGCCATCCTCAATGAGCAGGGTGACTTCTTCGAAGAAGAGGCCGAGGATGCTCGCATTCGTTCCGTGATCGCCGAAACCCCGGGCGCCGTTGGCAACCACAACGACGCGCAACGACACGTGAACGCCATGACAAGAGCACGTTTGAGCGTAAGCACACATATCGTTGAGCTGCAACGTCAGCAAGATGAACTGCTCGACAAATTGTCATCAAAATCATGACCGACAGGCCTCCCGGAACTACTCCCAATTCATCCAAGGCCTCAACGGCGCACCTCGATCAGCCAGTCGGCCAATCCGCCGGGACAGCCACACCCGCGCACACTCCCGCCGGACTCGGCTCCGCTTCAGCGAAGTATAAGCCGTTGCGGATCGTCGTTGCCGAGGACGAAGCGATCATCCGGCTTGATCTCGTGGAAATGCTTGCTGAGGAAGGCTACGAGGTTGTCGGCGAAGCGAACCGCGGCACTACCGCTGTTGAACTCGTTCGTGAACACCGCCCGGATATCGCCATTTTTGACATCAAAATGCCAGAAATGGACGGACTCACTGCGGCATCAATCGTCGTGGCCGAGGAACTTTCAGGCGTGATTATTCTCACGGCATTCAGCCAACGCGAACTCATTGAACAGGCCCGGGATGTTGGTGTGCTGGCTTATCTCATGAAGCCATTTCAGAAGGCCGAACTAGTCGCAGCGATCGAAGTCGCGGTGTCGCGCCATCGGGAGCGAGTGGCCCTTACTGGCGAAGTGCGATCGCTTGAGGACAAGCTGGAGACCCGCAAGCTGCTCGATCGAGCCAAAGCTGTGCTCGTGAAATCCGGAATGCGCGAACCCGAAGCGTTTGCCCATATTCAGCGCGAAGCGATGAACGGTCGAACCACGATGCGATTGGTGTCCGAAGCAATCTTGGCCGTGTCACCTGCCATCGCTTCCGAATAGAGAGCCCAGCTTCCGACCTGACACCCAGTAACTTCGGTATCTATGAGTGCTGATTCCTGGGGCGTAAGTTACGGCTACAACGACGGTGGCAGCGATTGGCACCCGGCGGTCGAATCCACAAGGGCCAGTATTCGCGCCGCAATGGGCGCGCCGCTCACCGGTGATGCGCCACCCCCGCCCAGCACGGCCGTAGTGGTGGCCACCCCAGCTCGGCCATTTACGGCAACCGTTGGCGGTGTGTTGCATTTGGAAAACGGTGGAACCCTAAACATCGCAGCTGGAGCGGGGCTAGCCCCGGAGACACCGTTTGGTTATCACTCGTTGCATCGTGTCGACGAGGTCATCACCCGGGTCATCGTTTCTCCCGGCCAGTGTGTGCTCCCCGACAATTTGAAGACCTGGGGTTGGGCCGTGCAGCTCTACGCCATGCGCTCCACTCGCAGCTGGGGTATCGGCGATTTTAGTGATCTTCGCACCCTGAATGATTGGTCGATTGCACGTGGTGCAGGGATGGTGTTGGTGAACCCGTTGCACGGTGCCTCGCCGGTTATCAGCCAGCAGCCCAGCCCGTACTTTCCGATGACGAGGGTGTACCGCAATCCGCTCTACCTCAACATTGAGCAGATCCCCGGCTTTGGCGATGTGGCCACCGAACTCTCACCCATGGTTGCCAAGGCTCGGCGGCTCAACGATCAACGCCACATTGACCGCGATGAGGTGTTTCGAGCCAAGTACACGGCGCTGGATTTGTTGTGGGAACGGTTCCGCGGGCGAACGGGTGCTGATCAATCTTCCTTTGCCTCCTACCAAGCGGCCGAAGGAAATGTGCTGCGCGATTACGCCACCTTTTGCGCCTACGTGGAAGCGCATCCCAGTTCCTGGTTTGATTGGCCTGAATCAATGAAACGGCCCGATGCTTCCGGTGTTGCCACGTTTCGTACCGAGTGTGCCGATCGAGTGCAGTTTCACGCTTGGGTGCAATGGCTTGTCGACGAGCAGCTGCGCGAAGCCGGCCGTGGTTTGGCCCTCATGACGGATCTTGCCATTGGCTGTGACCGTGGTGGCGCCGATGGTTGGATGTGGCCCGAGAGTTTCT
>JAYSVF010000078.1:0-2107 GCA_043718695.1 Acidimicrobiia bacterium
AAGCACACGCATCCAACGCCCCAGGTTGGTACGCCTAGAGGTCAGCCAAGCGCAGCAAGTTTGGGAAGCTGCGATGATCGGTTTTTCACCAGGACCGAGCCGGTTGCTGATCCGCCGACCCTGGCAAGCACACGCTGGCAAGCACACGCTGCTTTTTTGCCGTGCGCGTCCCGGTCTGCGGAACAGCACCCTTCACGTTATGTGTGTCCTGTGCCACAGTTCGTGCAGCAAGTTCTTGCCTAACCGCAGTTCAGTCGCAGTTCAATGAGGGAACGCCCAATGAGCACCATGCCAAGTGAAGGTCAGCTGTGAGCCAGCCCTTTTCCGTTTTCTTTGGCGAGTACGAAGCCGAGCATCATCCCATCGTGGGCGGTAAGTGCTCAAGCTTGGGTGCCATGACGCGAGCCGGAATGCCGGTGCCAACGGGGTTCGCCGTGAGCACCCATGCCTTCGCCGATTCGCTCACGCCAGTGTTAGAGGGCCTTCTGCCTTCGCTAGCAAGCCTTGATGTTTCCAACATGGCGGAACTTTCCCGAGTTGCTCAATGGTGCCGAGAAGCGGTGATTGCTGCGGGTGCATCATCAGCCGCCGAGGCTTCGATTCGCTCTAGCTATCAAATGCTCTGCGAACAGACAAATAGTCCAACGCTTCCCGTCGCCGTCCGATCGAGCGCCACCGCCGAGGATCAACCCGATGCCTCATTTGCCGGGCAACAAGACACATACCTTTGGATCCGTGGCGCCGACGCAGTGGTGAACCACGTGGTGCAGTGCTGGGCCAGTTTGTTTACCGATCGCGCCATTGCCTACCGAAGCGAAAATGGCTACCCGCATGCCGACGTGGCCATGAGTGTTGCTATCCAGCAAATGGTTCTCCCCAAGTCAGCAGGCGTGGCGTTCACCCTCAATCCAATTAACGGCGACCGGTCTTCGATTGTGATTGATTCCGCATTTGGGCTCGGCGAATCGGTCGTTTCAGGCACGGTGACTCCCGACAATTACATGGTCGACAAAGTCATCTTTGAAATCACCAAACGCACCGTTTCCGCCAAAGAGGAAGAGTGCTGTCTGGATGGCGACACGGTGGTGCATCGTCCGCTTCATGCCGATCGGTCCACTGCCCCCAGCCTTAGCGACGCCGAGATCAAGGCGGTCGCCCGACTAGCCCGTGCCGCCGAGAAACACTTCGGTTGCCCCCAAGACGTCGAGTGGGCCGTCACTGTAAATGACGCTGGGGAGAGCACCGTACATCTCTTGCAGAGTCGCCCGGAAACCGTATGGAGTCGCAAGCCCCGCCAAGTCTCAACTGGTGTGTTTTCGCCAGTGGACGGAGTGGTCAGCAACCTCCTCCGCCCGCTGTCCACAGCAATCTCGAAGTAGTTCGCCTACCCACGACGAACTCTCCTTTTTTACGATTTACTAAGCACGCGTACTGCCGTGGATAACTGTCAGTTCACACCAAACAGCTAAAGAAAAACTAACAATCACTACCTAACAACTGGGGACCCACATGGCCGCTGATCGTTTTGAAAGCCCGTTTTCCATCGCCACACCTGCAGGCGCCGAAGGCTGGGAAGATCTGTACTCGTACCATCTGCTGTTCAGCGAAGAACGCAAAACCCACGAAGACAGCGCCTTCTGGATTCGCGATTCAATCCACCTCCCAACCGTCATGCCGCCCTATGACATGAGCTCGGTGGAATACGCATTTGCGTCGCTCGGTGCCTACAACAGCCGTCACTACCTGGTTCCCCCAGCCATGGGTATTGATATTCGCGTGTTGAACGGTTACTTCTACCTCTCCCCCATTGGCGTGAACCCCGATGACATTGGGCCCCGCGTCGATCACTTCATGGAGCGCGCCGGTCATTACTTTGGCAACTGGGACGCCATCGAAACCGAGTGGATCGCCAAGGCCAAAGTGGTCATCCGCAAACTTGAAGCACTGAACTTCTTCCCACTGCCCGATATGGTCGACATCGAGATCGTTACCGGGCACGCTGGCCGCTCCAACATTTACGATCTTCAGCACACATACCATGAGCTTGCTGATCTCACCCTTGAGTTGTGGCAGCTCCACTTCGAAATGCTCAACCTCGGTTACGCCG
>JAYSVF010000079.1:0-29516 GCA_043718695.1 Acidimicrobiia bacterium
GGATCGGGCCGATCGGGTTACTGATGTTCGTTCCATGATCGGGCTTTGCAACCGTGATCATCATCAACAACAACACCACGACGGCGTTTTTACGATCACTGGGGATCCGGAAGGAACCATCTACTTCCACTACCGCGATGGAACCGTACTCTCCTCAACCGCTCGTCCAACGCCCAGTGGGATACGAGCCCCGAAATCGCAGCCTTTCGCAAAGCATGCAACAGGATTCGACGGGGAATTCGAGTTTCCTCTGTCCGCTTAGATTATTCGAATCGCGAGCTGCGGTTGGAAGTCACGCAAAGCTCGGCCGCTCTTTGACAACGTATACGTCGCTTATAACAAACTTGAATTGTTGGGGGTTTTGTCGTCGAGTCTGATGCAGGTGCTCCCGACCGGCTTACCGGTTGGGTTGGCGCGTCGTCTGTTCGGGTGGCGGAGTCGGCCCGGCGGTGTTTGATGCTGGTGCTCCCGGTCGGGCTTGCCGTTTGGGTTAGCGCGCCCCGGGTGGCCTCGATGCGAAGTGGGCTGGGTCCCGGCGGAGTTTGGTATAGGTAGTGCATAGTTCTGGACGCCGTCGGCCGTATCGGTTCGTCGAAACTCGCGAACTCTGGTTAGGAGTCTCTACAGCTCAAGCGCTCTTGGATTTACAAAGTCCCAGGTGGTCTATCGCGATCGTTGGGGATTTGCTCGTTTAGTTCCTGCACCACGTAGATGAGATCAGTCGTTGGGAATTTCGTCGTCGAGTTCTTCGTTGAGGACGCCTTCAGCCATGACGCGTTCCCAGAACTGGATGCCCGTCGCCATGATGGTGTTGATGAACTCGTCCATCAAAGGTTGGGTGACGCCGGCGGAAAGTGGGAACTGGGCTTCGAGGTGGACGGCGGCGAAGAGGGCTTCGAGGTCTTGCGGAATTGCTACGTACGCTTTGGGATAGCGGGTTTCGGCGTTCCAGCGATTGCAGAAGAAAATCAGTTTTGACCAGATGGTCTTCGGCACGGCAACGCTCGACACCACGTTCATGACAAACACGTCTTCGTTGGTTCCGTCGGCCAGAAGAAGCGCGGAGATAGAGAAGCCGTGATCGGTGGAGAAATCGACGCGGAAATCACCGTCGGAATCGATGAGATATTTGAGCTCATGACGTTCTAGGTGATCCTTGATCATCTCGCGATCAAAGGGCTGAACCCCAAGCTTGCGTGCGCTGCCGTTGTTCGATGCCTCACTCATGGCGTCAATCATGCCCCGAGATCAGGCCCCTGGGAGCAGATAATGCTCCACTGAACGGCACTTAGTTTGCTGCAGGTCGGCCGGGAGCGTTTGATGCAGGCTCGTTGTTGTGAGAGCCGCCCTGCCGTGATCTCTGTTGCTATTCCGCTTCGGCACTGAGAACCGAGTGCAACAAACGGAGAAACCCTCTACCCCACAGAGATATGCCCTTCTATGCGCCAACAGCGTGGAAGCCTCCGTCGACATAAATCATTGATCCTGTGGTGGCCGGGAAGAAATCCGATAACAGCGCTATTGCAGAACTAGCCACGGCGGAGGAATCGTTTACGTCCCACCCGAGCGGAGCTTTTTCCTGCCATACATCTTCGAATTTGGCGAACCCCGGAATCGATTTGGCGGCCAACGTTCGGATCGGGCCAGCGGCAATGAGATTGCAACGAATCTTGTCGGCACCCAACTCACGGGCCAAGTAGCGATTCAACGATTCCAACCCAGCCTTCGCCACACCCATCCAGTTGTAGGCGGGCCATGCGACCGTCGCGTCAAAATCCAGGCCGACGATGGAGCCACCGCCTGCTTTGACCATCAGCGGACGCATACCCTCGGCCAGGACCTTGAGTGAATACGTAGAAATGTGAATGGCGGCAGAAACATCTTCCCAAGGGGCCGACCAAAAATCGTCGCCCAGACACGAAGCTGGCGCGAACCCAATGGCGTGCAGTGCTCCGTCGAGACCACCCCATTTGGCATCAAGCGCCGCTACTACCAAAGGCATATGCGACGGATCGGTGATATCGAGTTCCAATACTTCAATCGGATCCATACCCTCAGGCAAAACAAGCTTCCGAGCAATTCGGGTGGTGAGCGAGAGGCCACGACCGGCACCGGTCAATACGATTTGCGCGCCTTCATCGAGAGCTTTCTGGGCCACACCAAAGGCCAATGACGCATCGGTGAGTACACCGGTAATGAGAAGTCGCTTGCCCTGGAGAATGCCCATGTTGTGCTCGGCCTTTGTTTGGAGGAATCGTTTGGCACTCGCTGCGCGACTCTTGACGGTGCAACGGGTGACTGTTGACTGTGACGGGGTGATTGGTGAAGGTGATCGAAGGTTTGACCCTCCAACCACCCCGCAACGTTACGTGGCCAGCCGGTGACCAACATGACAGGCGAAAGATTGGAATCTCCCGGGCTACTCGTGCAAAGGTCTGTGCATGGAAATTGCTGTTCTTGGTGGAACCGGGCCTGCAGGAAGTGGCCTCGCTGCCCGCCTCGCCGCAATCGGGTATGACGTTGTCATCGGCTCAAGGTCGAAGTACAAAGGTATGGAAATAGTCGATTCCATCCTGGAACGTTGGCCTGACCACAAGCTGTCGCTCCGAGCCGACACGAATGAAGGCGCTGCCAAGGCCGATGTCGTCGTAATCGCCACGCCCTGGGATTCCACTGCTTCGACTGCATTGAGCGTCGCCGATTTGTTGAAGGGCAAGGTCGTTATCTCGATGGCCAACGCCCTGGCCAAGGTCGGATCAGAATTCCAACCCCTCGTTCCACCACGTGGCTCCGTTGCTGCCAGCGTGCAAGCAATCGTGCCCCGAGCGCTTGTTGCTGCAGCCTTTCACCACCTCCCGGCGCGTGAACTTGGCAACATTGTTGAACCAATCGAGAGTGACGTACTGATCTGCTCCGATCACGCCAAAGCCACGGAAGTCACTGCCGATATTGTCCGCAAGATCCCCGGATGTCGTCCGCTCGACGTTGGCAATCTTTCGAACGCTGCACCGATTGAAGCGTTCGCCGCAGTGCTTTTGCAGCTGAACATGCGCTACAAGACTCGCTCTGCCCTGCGGATGACCGGCATTGACGTTTAGAGCGCTGCCAACGAGTTTTATGTTCTGCGGAACGGTCTTTGCGCGTTGAGGTTCACTTCTTCGGTGAATCTCTACTAGAACGGTCAGCTATGTCAATGCGTCTCTACGACACTGCCCGCCAAGCAATTGTCGACTTCACCCCACCCGAAATCGTCAAGATTTATACCTGCGGCGTAACTCCGTATGACACCACCCACATTGGTCATGCCGCCTGCTTCATTGGCTACGACGTGCTGCAACGCCGCCTCCGCGATTTGGGCCATGAAACCCGCTGTGTGCGCAACATCACCGACGTAGACGATTCGATCCTGGCCAAAGCACGCGAAAAGGGCGTGCACTACCTCGACCTTGCCGCCGAAGAAGTAGCCAAATTCGATAACGACATGGTCGTGCTTGGGCAGCTCGACTCCTACTCCGAACCCCGAGCAACCTCAGCGATTCCCGACATCTTGGGTTTCATCGGCATGGTTCTCGACAAGGGACACGCCTACCAAGCCGGCGGCGCGGTGTACTTCGATGTGAGCTCGTGGGAAAAATTCGGTCACATCTCCGGCTACTCCAATGCACACATGCTGGAACTGGCCGCCGAGCGAGGCGGAAACGTTGAAGACACCAATAAACGCAATCCGCTTGACTTCATCCTCTGGCAACCCTCCCTGCCCGACGAGCCAGCCTGGGAATCGCTCTGGGGCCCCGGTCGACCTGGATGGCACATCGAATGCTCAGCACTGTCCATGCGTGAGCTGGAAACCAACACGCTCGATCTTCACGGTGGCGGCGAGGACCTGATTTTCCCCCACCACGAATGTGAAGCTGCACAATCCGAAGCAGCAACCGGACAGCCATTAGCTCGACACTGGATGCACCAGGCCTACGTGAAACTGGGCGGCATAAAAATGTCGAAATCGTTAGGCAACCTTCGCTACGTTTCTGATTTGGTGCGCGAAGGCGTAGAGCCCATGGTGATCCGTTTGGCCGTTGTCCAACACCATTACCGCGATGGTTGGGAGTACTCCGACGATTTGCTCGTAGCTGCAGCAACTCGTTTATCGCTCTGGCGTAAAGCCGGCGAGGGCTCCGGTGGTCTCAACGAAGTACGCGCTCACCTCGACAACGACCTCGATACCCCAGCGGCCGTCATCGCCATCGACGCCGCCGCAGCCCGAGGCGAAGGAATCTCCGAAGCCGCCATGCTCCTAGGTGTGGCCCTCTAGCTGTTGTCGAGCGGTCCGCTGATATGGATGCTGTAGCGGAGCGTCCATATCCAGATCGCGAGCGCTAGGTAGGTGCAGAGCGCTAGTAGCGAAAGGGCTTCGCGGGAGCTGAAAAAGGCGACTGTTAGGGGGAGGGTGCTGGCAGCGAGAAACGTCTGGACGCGGTTGGAGAGTGCGCCTGAACCGGATGCGACCGACCAGGCGAGACCGACGGCTACAAGCATCAGGATCGTGTCGTGAACGTGGCCGTGGGGGCTCAAGATCACCATGGCGCAAATCATCAAGGCGAGATGGATACGAAGAGGAAAACGGCGGGCCCAAAACACTCCGATGAGACCGCAAACGAAAAGCGCAAGGGCAATACGACTTGTTAGAGCGTCGTGTTTGAGAACCAGCCACGAATCACTGTTTGCGGCGCTCAAAGTCCCACGCTCGATCAACCGGGTGAGAAGCCCGCGCACGTTCCACATCAACTCGGAATGCGCACTGTATTTTGCCCCTTCGTTGGTGAAGCTGAGAAGAAGGGAGAGAAACTTGCGGTACCCGTCGACGCCAACCCACGGAAGCGAGACGGCTAGAAGTGCGGCCATGGCACCGGCGAAACCACCAAGGGCACGCCATTTTCGACGAGCAATGAGCAACACCACAATCGCCGGAAGATACTGCGGCTTAAACGCAACTAATCCAAGCCAAACACCCGCGGATACTTCCCGATCTTCCTGCATTGCCAGCACAAAGCCAGCAAGCCCGACGCAAACCCACAACGAAAACGTCCCACCCATCAGCGTTGACCAAACCGGTGCCGCAGCTACTGCCCACAACGCAAAGCGACGCCACTGTTTGGTTTCAAGCCGCACGATCTTGTGAAGCAACGAAAACAACACAACCAGCAGACCAACATTCATGGCCGCCCAAACCCAATAGCCGACACCAAGTGAAAGCTTGCCGAGAGCCCCAAACAGTGTGGCCACATACGGCGGATTCACGAACGGTAAAACCCCATTGGCGAAGGAGCCCCCAATGAGCTGCTGCTGAACAGCCTTCTGCGCGCCAAGGTCGTAAAGCTGATCGCCATGGCCGTTGACGAAGAGGTTCCAGCCTGCGAGGAACGCAGGAAAATCGGTGGTGCGCTGCACTGCTCGGGACATCAGCAACCACAACGAAGCAAATACTGCAGCAACAGCAATGTGCACGGTACTGAGGATCCGAAGACCTAACGGGGGCGACGAGGTGCCTGCGCTCTTCGACAGCAAGACACTGCCGTCGACTCTGTCATGCCCCCTGTTGTGAGCGGGGTTGATCGGGTCGTTGACTGTGGCCTCCGCCGTTTCCATGCGCGGCTCTGTTGCTTTCGGTAGTGAGCCGGCCGCCGAGTTCATACCAACACCATCGGCACTCATCAACCGATTCTTGAACGATGATTCAGTTTCTTTTCCGTCGGACGCTATGACGGACTCTGCGTGCACGCTAGGTTGCGCGAAGTGGCCGTGAAATCAAAGCGGGCCTACGAGTTCGATTCGCAAATAACGAACCAATTGTGATGCCGGTGAGCGCAAGCCCCAAGATTGGCAGGCTGCCTCGATGAATGGCCCCAAGGGTGGTGAAGGAAACCACTGTGAGCGTGGGAATCATCCAAGCCACGAATGTTCGTAAGCGCGCAGAGCGCAACACTGACCATCCAAGTATCGCGGGAATCATGATGGTGACCCCATCTGGCGGATTGGCATGCCCTGACGTGGCGAGCATTGCCAGCATCACCAAACACCACGCAACGTTGGGATCAAGCTGACCGCGCCGTACCCGAAGGCCAATGGCCACGGTAACGCTCACGGCCAAAAGGAGAACTGCGGTGCTGAGGGTATTGATGAGTCCAGCTTGGGAAAAACTAAGCACGCGAACAAATACGCCACGGATGTTGAGCATCTGTTCGGCCACCCAATACGACGATCGATCACTCGTGTCATAGGTGTCAAGTTGTTGCGTAAAGATCTGCATGAATCGTGGGTAACCAAGCCAAGGCTTAAACCCCATCAGTGCCACCGAAGCACCAAGCCAAGCAACTGTTCCACCCACGCCAACGACAAGAACTTTCCATTGCGAACGGGCGAACAGGTACAAGCCAATCAGAATTAAATACTGGGGTTTCATGCTGATCAAACTCAGACAGAACCCAGAGAGCAAGGCCCCTCGCCATCTTGCCGTGCGCTGTTGCAAATCGTGGCTAACCACAACGGCAAGACATAGCGTGATCGGCATTGAAATGGTTCCCTGGGCGACCGCAGCAGTAAGGAACGGGCTACCGATTAGGAGAACAACGGCGCAAAAACTTTGCCCGCTTTTCCAGGAACGCAGGAAAGGGCGTAACACCCAAACCGTGCCAAAAAAGCAAAGGAGGTTGATTGCGGAAAACAGTAAGTATGCCGTTCGAAGAGGAAAATTCAAGAGCGGCGAGAACGCGACGAGAAAGTGCGGCGGGTTCAGGTACAGCGTGTGATCGGCCGGCGGACCGCTATACCCAGCAAAGGAGGTCAACGGATAGAGCGGCGTGGTTTGGGGGCCGAGCATCCACCGTCCGGCCCGATAGAAGGCCTGAAAATCGGTCACCTTTACGGCCATGGTGAGAACCGCGACGGGAAGCGTGAGTAATTGAAAGGTGGCAACAAGCAGCGACCAGGTGGCCATCAGTTTTGTACTGAACCACCATTGGCTCAGCAGCGTAATGCGAGTTGCAACTCTTGGGCCGAGTGAGGTGCTCATGAAAGCACGGGTGTAGTCGCCAGACCTGAATGGTGAGCCGATCTGATCTGCGGTTCAAGTTCTGGTTCATGACGGTGACTCCACGCCCAAACAGCCATCGCGCAATAGACAACAAGCGGCAGAACCGACAGACTCGATCGCAGAACCGCAAAGGCTGCATACATTGGAAGTGCACTCACCATTAGGGCCAGTTGGGTTTTTTGGGCAAGTGGTGTTTGAGGACGGGTGGCAATCTGCGCGTTGATGCCATCGCCGGCCTTACTTCGATTGTCGGAGTTCTTAGAAGCCAACAACCGGTCGTTTCTTTTGTTCCGGGCAACCGACCAGGCCAGACCAACAGCAATCACCATAAGCATCGTGTCGTGATTATGACCGTGGGGACTCACGATAACCATGGCGCAAACCGCCAACGCTAGGTGGATGCGGAGGTTGATCTTGCGGCCAAGTGCCGCAACACAAACCATGCCAATACCGAAGAGGACATAGCTAATCTTCTCAGTGAGCTTGTCATGGGAGAGAGCAAGCCACCGATCATCTGATGCGGCATAAATCGTTCCTTCTTCCACCAGCCTGGTGATCACGCCTCGTGCGCTCCACATGAGCTCAGCATGGGCATTCAAACGTGAGCCATTGCCAGAGAACTTTTCCAACAGCGTGAAGAAGCCCCTCCAGCCCTCCAAGCCCAGCGAAGGTAGTGAGACAGCTACAAGGATTGCCCCGATGGTTACCGCGCCAGCTAGGGCCTTCCACATTCGACGAGCGATGATGAAGACGAGAAGAACGGGCAAATATTGGGGCTTAAAGGCGACCAGACCTAACCAAATCCCAGCCGAAAACTGTCGGCCTTCAAGCGTGGCCAACACAAAACCAGCAACACCGACGGTGACCCACAACGAAAACACGCCACCGATGAAGGCAGACCAAAGCGGTGCCAGGGCCAAAACCCAGAGGGCGTAACGCTTCCACTCGGTACCCACAAGGCGGGTGATCCGTCGCAAAAGAAGTAGGAGAACCCCGGCCAACACAACATTGGTTGCCGCCCAAATCCAGTAGCCCGTGACCAAAGAAACTCGGCCCAACCCACTAAAGATCGTGGCGATATAGGGCGGGTAGTTGAAGGGAAGAACATCGTTCTTGAACGACCCATTGATCAGCGCCTGTTGCACCTTGGTTTGAGCGGCAAGATCATAGAGATTCGCTGATTGGCCGGTGACCATCATCTTCCAGCCCGTGAGGAAAGCGGGATAATCAGTGAACCGCAGATCCGATGCTGACTTGTTCCACCAATCAGAAATGAATGACGCAATGATGGCCAGATGGAGAAAGCTAAGGACGTTTAGGAACGGGCTCTTCCGCTCAATCCGCACTCTTTTGGATGACAACACCGTATTTTCGGCAGTAAGAGACTCGTCCACTAGAGCTACATCGGCACACAGTGCTTCATCCTTGAACGATGATTCGTTTCGACCCCAGGTCACCAAACGCACTGGCGATAAGGGAGGGTTCTTCAGTAATTGGCCTGGAAGTGGCCCGAAGCGCCTCTATCCTTGAACCCCTATGGCTCAGATAACCGTGACACTTCCTGATGGCTCTCCAAGAACCCTCGATGCTGGCGCCACGACGGCCGATCTCGCTGCCTCCATCGGATCAGGCCTGGCTAAAGCCGCCCTAGCCGCAGTAGTCAACGGGAACGAGTGGGACCTGAATCGCGAACTTCCCGACGGTGCGAGCGTGGCCATTGTGACTGCGAACACCGATGAAGGCCGTCATGTGCTCCGTCACTCGACCGCCCACGTGCTCGCCCAAGCCGTCATCGATTTGTACCCAGGCGCGAAATATACAATCGGGCCGGCCATCGAAAACGGCTTCTATTACGACTTTGACCTGCCCAACGGCGGTCGTTTCCTGGAAGCCGATCTGGAACGTATCGAAGCTCGGATGCGCGAAATCGTCAAGCTCAACCAACCGTTCACCCGCGGCGAAGTATCACTGGCCGAAGGTCTCGAACTCTTTGCCGATCAGCCGTACAAACTGGAAATCATCCAGGGCGTAGGCGGAGCGGAAGACGCCAATGAAGGCGGCGGCGGAACGGTCGTGAGTTTTTACCGTAACCGGGAAGATTTCGTCGACCTTTGCCGGGGCCCCCATGTCCCAACCACTGGCCGCCTAGGCAGTTTCAAGCTCATGAAGGTCGCTGGTGCCTATTGGCGTGGCGATGAGAAACGCCCCATGCTGCAACGCATCTACGGCACCGCTTGGGAAAACGACAAGGCGCTCAAAGAGCATCTGACCCGATTGGAAGAAGCTGAGAAGCGTGACCACCGCAAGCTCGCCGTTGAACTCGATTTGCTCAGCTTCCCGCAGGTGCTCGGTGGGGGATTGGCTGTTTGGCATCCCAAGGGTTCAATCATCCGCAAACTTATGGAGGATTACTCCCGTAAACGCCATCAGGAGGGCGGCTACGAGTTTGCGTACACGCCACACCTGGCCAATGCGAAGTTGTTCGAAACCTCTGGGCACTTAGATTTCTACAAAGACGGTATGTACCCGCCGATGGAAATGGACAACGGGATTTATTACCCGAAGCCCATGAACTGTCCTATGCACACGTTGATCTTTGGTGCCCGTCAGCGTTCGTATCGTGAACTGCCGCTGCGCTTGTTTGAACTTGGCACCGTTTACCGTTACGAGCGCGCCGGCACCCTGCACGGCCTTCTGCGTATTCGTGGCTTCACCCAAGACGACGCGCACATTTTTTGCACCGAAGATCAACTGGCCGACGAAATCATTTCGTTGCTGCAATTCGTTATCGATCTTCTTCGTAGCTTTGGGTTTGAAGAATTCGAAGCGCAGCTTGCTACTCGCGAAGTTGCAAAGTCGATCGGTACCGACGAAGTCTGGACCAACGCCACTGAAGCACTTCGTGCCGCGTTGGTGCACGAGAACATTCCGTACAAGGTCGATGAGGGTGGTGCGGCGTTCTATGGCCCCAAGATCGACATCAAGGTGAAGGACGCTATTGGCCGTCAATGGCAGCTCTCCACTATCCAGGCTGACTTCAATCTGCCAGAACGATTCGATCTGGAATACGTCGCCCCCGATGGCACCCGCAAGCAACCCATCATGTTGCACCGTGCGCTGTTCGGTTCATTAGAACGCTTCTTTGGTGTTTTGCTTGAGCATTATGCCGGTGCTTTCCCTACCTGGCTTTCACCAACCCAGGTGCAGGTTCTGCCGGTTCGGGCCGATCATGAGGAGTACGCCGCTTCGGTGGTTGCTGCTTGTAAGGCCGCTGGTTTGCGAGCTGATTTCGTGGCAGCAGATGAACCATTGGGCGGACGGGTACGCAAATCCAAAATGGACAAAATTCCCTATGTGCTCGTAGTAGGTGACGATGATGTGGCAAACGCAACGGTAGGCGTGAATGCTCGCGGACTCGATGTTGAGCGCGGAGTGACCGTTACCGATTTCGTGGCCCGGCTGGTTGCTGAAGTTGATGGTCGTTCCTAAACCGGCCAGAAGGTCTGCGTTGTATGGATGAGCAATCGGTAGGAGAACGTGACCTGCCGGTTGCTGGTTTCATCCCTAGACTTCGCGCGGATTGGCGGGGCGAATACATCGCCGCCGCTACGGAAACTGAACGGGCCGATACGGCAAATGGTATGCGCGCCGAAGATGGTGAGCGATGCGTTTTTTGTCGAATCCTTGGGTCCCCGCAAGACCCAGAAACAGAACACGTGGCAAAAGAAGTATTGGCAACCTACGAAGTGGCAACCGACGAAGCAAAGTACATCGTGCACCGGGGCCAGCACTGTATTGTGATTCTCAACGCCTATCCCTATACGAGCGGTCACTGCATGGTCATGCCCATGCGACACGTGGGTACCCTCGTTGACCTGAACGCCGAAGAATCGACCGAACTGTGGGATTTCGTAACCCATGCGACTGCTGCTTTGGGTGTTGCGTATGCGCCTGAAGGCATAAATGTGGGTGCGAATCTTGGACGGGCGGCAGGGGCTGGGATCCCCGGTCATTTGCACGTACACGTAGTACCTCGGTGGAATGGCGACACCAACTTCATGACGGCGATCGCGGAGACCCGAGTAATTCCAGAAAGTCTTTCAACGACCTGGAGAAAACTGCACGAAGCCTGGTAATGAAGCGCCTTCTCTTTCCGTGCAGAGACTTGCTGTTCCGCAGCGTGTGCGGTACTAGAAGGTTGTTGTCTGGCGGGTGTCGATTCTGCGAAGTTACGGTTGATGCAAGACGTTGTTGTCGATCAGCTCGGCGATCTGGGCGGGGGAGTACCCGCACTCTGCAACAATCACCGCACTATCGGCGCCCAGAAGGCCAATTGTCGTGTTGGAGATCACATCGCTGCCCCGGAAGTGCCACGGAACCTGAGGCACATACGCCTGGCCGGGCCCATCAAAATTGTGTGTGCTTATCGTTTGGTTCGCGATGATCTGAGGATGAGAGAACGCTTCGAGCCTTGTGTTCACTTTCGCAACGGGTACATCGAAGGCGGCGCAGTTGGCCAGAATCGTTTCATTGGGCATAATCCGGAGCGCTTCGCCGATAATTCGCATAGCCTCCACGTTGTTTGCCAACTGAGCCAAACGAGCAGAGAACCGCGGATCATCAAGCAGGTCCAGGCGTTCCATAACTCCACACAGTTCCGGCCAATTCGATAGCCCAGGCATCATGGCCACCGCGCCATCGAGAGTTGGGTACACGCGATAGCTGTCGCCCCCGTCGCCAACCGGCCGCTCCTCGACTGGATCAACATAAGTGTGCTTCGCCATGCCATCAGGCCACAAAAAGTGCATGCCAACATCGAGCATATTGATATCAACATGCTGGCCAACTCCAGTTCGGGCCCGCTGTAACAACGTGGCCAACACCGATTCCACAATCGTGTGAGAGACCGCCTTGTCAACAACGAAGTTACGAACCAAATCGTGGGTGTCGGTAGAGGGGTCACGCTGATAATCAATCATCCCCGTCATTGCCTGGATCACAAAGTCATAGCAAGGTAGATCTCGTAGCGGCCCATCAACCCCAAAGCCCGTAACATCCACCGTTATCAACTCCGGGCGGGCTTCGCGCAACCTCGCAAAATCAACACCGATCTTGGCAAGCTTGCCAGGTCTCAAATTGCTGAGCACGACATCAGCTTTGGCGACCACCGCACAGAGCACGTCGGCACCCTCGGAACGTGTGGCATCGACACCAAGAAACCGTTTGCCTCGGTTGAGATTCAAAAATGCCGACGGAATGCCGGCCCTAATGTTCCCGCCACGGCGCATGATCTCTGGTGCAAGAGGATTCTCAACCTTTATGACTTCGGCCCCCAGATCAGCCAGCATCATCCCGGCAAAGGGCAGGGCATACACCTGACTGATTTCCACGATTCGGATTCCGTCGAGAGGCTTAACCATGGCCAGACGATACGCACCATTGAAGTTGGGCGCTAGTTCAAGAGTGTCAATAGTCACGATTTGAAGTGCTTTGGTTGGTTGACCTTGAAGCCTTTGGGCTGCGGGCCTTGAACCGGATGAGCTTTGTCATGAGTCCCGGTAGGGTTAGAGGGTTATGGCCCGAGCCAAGAAGAACACATTGTCCGAAGACCTCCTAAACAAAGCAGTCGACGGTGTCGTTGTTGAGTCGAGTATCGACGCAGATCACGTTGATGAGTTGCCCGATGATCTTGATGCCGAAGGTTATGTGGGGGTTTATCAGTTTCCCGACAACAAACGCCGCCGAACCCCTGCCCTGATGTATCTGCTGGTGGGTGCCGCCATGGTGATTGCATGGCTGGTTACTCGGTCGGGCGGATCAAGCCTGGTAAACCGAGGCTTTGCCGTGGGGGGCGCCTTCCTGATGGCATTGGGTATCTACGGATTTGTTGCTGGGGCGAAACTGAACGTGCATGATGTCGATGCCTTGGTTGCGGCCAGCACCCACGTGGGGTTCCCTGTAGGTCATGCATCAGCGCAGCTTGGATGGCGTGGATTAGCCAGCCGCCCGACATGGCGCGTGTTGCTGTATTCGGCCGAAAATCCTCCAGCGAAACGCGGTTTGGTCTTGGTTGACGGGGTGGATTCAACAATCGTGGCCGACATGGTCGAAGACAACCCAGAAGATTGGTCACAGTACGACGACCAGTAAGCTGACTGGATAAGGAAGCAGAATCCGAAAACGAACACGCTGCGTGAGGTGTTCTAGGTATCAGCGATCGACACTGGTAACATTTGCAAGCACCAAGGCCCTAGGCCTCCGTTGGAAGTGCAATTCACAAGACTCGAGAACCGCCTGTGTTTGACGGACATCTTCGCCACATCACCGACAAAGCCGTGAAGCCCATCGGCAACGCGCTGACCCGAATGGGTGTCACTCCAGATCAGTTGACCATTCTTGGTCTGGTTATGGCCGTTGCTACCGCCATAGCGATTGGGAGCGGACATTTGCTGCTCGGTTTCTTTTTCCTTGTCGCCTCAGCCCTCCCGGATCTTTTTGACGGCGCGGTTGCCAAAGCCTCCGGATCATCCTCAGTTCGTGGCGCTTTCTTTGATTCCGTCGCGGATCGAGTCACCGACACGTTGCTGGTTGGTGGTATCGGATGGCATCTCCAAGCCACAAAGGGCGGCCAATATGGCATGCTCGCCTTTGCCGTGCTCGGTGTAACCACACTGATTTCCTATCAGCGAGCGAAAGCCGAAATCTTTGGGTTCGATGCAAAAGGCGGGCTTATGGAGCGCGCCGAGCGCATTATTGCCATTTGCGTTGGGCTCGTCATCCCGGTGCTGTTGATCCCGGTCATGTGGACGATGCTTGTGCTCACCTCCATCACCGCGGTGCAACGCTTCGTCAAGGTCTGGAAGCAAGCCGGTAAACCGCCGGCCCCGGTGGCACCCCCAAAAGCCGTGCGCAGCGCTCGCTCCCGCCGCGTGAACGCTGACCGCGCAGATTGGTCGGCACGTCATAGTGAGTCAAATCGTTTTGCGCGTGGTGCTGAGCGTCGAAGTTCACAGGCCGCTTCAACTTCTTTCGCTGAATGGCGCGAACGGATGAAGCAACGCTCGTCTCGCTAACGCCTCGGCTCCTTACCAAACCCCCCGTGACAAATTCTTGATGGCCGAGCTTCCAGAAAAACCGGTCACGGCAGGAGACTGGAAAACCAAACTCCTAGCGACGGCCACTACCAAGGCCTACCAATCAGCAGCCGTCGGGGCGAGAGCTTTGCCGCAATGGGGGGCCAATGGTGCTGCCCGATTGCTTTCGGTTGGTCTGCGTTACGCCCTAAAAGAACGTCGGCTTATGGTTGCGAGACACCAGCAACGGATTGCGGGGGGCGTACTTGATGAAAGACAGCTCGAAGCGCAAGTGGGAAGAGCCTTCGACTCCTACGCTCAATATTGGGTGGATTCGTTTCGTCTGACGGGCCGCAGCACCTCCGAGGTAGACGCTGGGTTTCGCGTAGATGGTGCGCAGTACGTCGAAGAAGCGCTGGCCTTAGGCAACGGGGCCATCATGGCCATGCCTCATGTAGGGGCTTGGGATTACGGTGGGGCTTGGGTAGCGCACCATTGGCCACTCACGGTTGTAGCGGAACGGCTTGAACCTCCTGAACTGTTTGCATGGTTTTGTAAACAACGGGAAGCAAACCATTTGAAAATGGTTGCCCTTGGCCCCGAAGCAGGACCGGTATTGCTAAGCGCGCTTCGAAACAACGAACTGATCGGCCTACTTTGCGACCGAGACATTGCTGGGGGTGGCATTGAGGCCGAGTTCTTCGGGGAGCGAACAACGTTTCCTGCGGGCCCGGCCACGCTGAGCTTGCGGACCGGCGCCGCCATACTTCCCAACGCGGTCTTCCAAGATGGCAACATCGCGCACGGGGTGATTCGGCCACCTTTGCAGTTTGAACGCTCTAGCAAACTGCGCGCCGATGTAAGCGCGCTTACGCAGATGCTGGTAAGCGAATTAGAAACTCTTATCCGGATGGCCCCAGAGCAATGGCACGTTCTGCAGCCCGTTTGGCCCAGCGACCGATAAGACTAGGAATTTGGGTCGATGAGCTTTAATCCAGTTCCTTCCACACCCTGGTGAAAGCGCCGGGGTCTGCCCCGAGTATTCTCATCTTCCGTGCGTATTGGGATGTTTAGCCCGTACAGCCTCACTCTTCCTGGCGGTGTGCAGGGGCAGGTCTTGGGGTTGGCTCGGGCCCTTCGCCGACAGGGGCATGTCGTTCGGGTACTTGGACCCTGTGATGGGCCGCCTCCAGAATCGGGCGTAACCCCACTTGGGAATGCCGTCCCGCTCGCTGCGAATGGTTCAGTGGCCCCCATCGCTCCCGATCCTGCGGCTGCATTGCGCACGATACGGGTCCTCAACGATGAAGAGTTTGATGTGATTCACCTCCACGAGCCCCTCGTCCCAGGGCCGAATCTCACCGCATTGCTCTACAAGCCGGCACCGATCCTGGGAACCTTTCACGCAGCCGGTCGCAGCAGTTCGTACCGAATCCTGCAACGTCCATTGGCCTGGGGCGCAAAAAAGCTTGATCTTCGGGTGGCCGTCAGCGCAGATGCCGAGGCGTTGGCGAAGGCCAGTCTCGGGGGCGAGTACGTCCGTTTGTTTAATGGCGTTGACACCAACCGGTTCTCGGGAGCAAAACCGGCGCTCACTGAAGGGCCGACGGTACTCTTCGTAGGTCGTCATGAAGAACGCAAGGGCCTTGGTGTACTTCTGGAGGCTCACGCCATGATGCCATCCAACGTACGGCTTTGGATCGTGGGCTCGGGGCCGCAAACCGATGAACTCCGAACACGTTTCCCGAGTCCACTCATTTCTTGGCTTGGCAGGGTCGACGACGCAGCCTTGGCTAGTTACTGGACGGGGGCCGATGTGTACTGTGCCCCGTCTTTGGGTGGTGAGTCCTTCGGCGTAGTGCTTCTTGAATCAATGGCTTCTGGGACGCCAGTCGTGGCGAGTGACATCGATGGGTATCGCAGCGTTGCCCGTCATGAAACCGATGGGCTTCTTGTGGCCCCCGGTGATGCAGCGGCACTCGCTCAGTCCCTGAGTCGCCTGTTGTCTGAACCGGCCCTAGCGGATGGACTCCGTCAACGTGGACTGGCCCGAGCGGCAGAGTTTTCCATGGACACTCTCGCGGCGCGCTACAGCGAGTTGTACGAAACGATTCGCCGTCGGTAGCTCAGTTTGTTGTAGGAGCGGGTCAGTAAGCGGGTATTTCGGGCGAAGCTCAACCCCAAAGGGTGAACGTGTACACGCAAGACCGGTAAGAAGTGTCAGACTTCGAGTTGGTCCCGAGACGGGGCTCAACCTTTTAAGGAGTGTTTGATGACTTTTGTGCTCATTTTGCTTGCCATCGTGGTGCTTTTCGTTGGCTATGGCGTGCTTCAATACAACGGGCTGGTAAGCGTTCGGAACCGTATCGAAAACGGTTGGGCACAGATTGAAGTGCAGCTGAAGCGTCGTTATGACCTGATTCCCAATCTGGTCGAGACCGTGAAGGGTTATGCCTCACATGAAAAAGGTACGTTGGATGCCGTAATCGCGGCTCGCAATGCAGCAATGGGGGCCACCGGTGTTGCCGGAAAAGCCACGGCTGAGACCGGTTTGAGCGGCACCCTCAAGTCGATGTTTGCCCTTAGTGAGGCCTACCCCGACCTCAAAGCGAACACCAACTTTTTGAATCTACAAGAAGAACTGACGGGCAGCGAGGACAAGATTGCCTACGCTCGTCAGTACTACAACGACGAAGTTCGGGCCTACAACACCAAGATCCAAAGCTTCCCAACCAACATCTTGGCCAAGCGCTTCAAATTTGCTCAGCGTGAGTACTTCGAAGTCGCTGAGACCGAACGCGGTCCGGTCACGGTCAAGTTCTAACCAGGCCAAGGAGCCCATTCGTGGGCCCGCTGTCCGCGACACCGCTGTCCGCGACACTGCGGCCCGCGACGCTTGCGCTCAGGTGCTTGGGCGAAGCTTTCGATTTCCTCCACTTTCCCTTCTCCAAATTGATGTGAACTTTCAATGTATGACGAACTAAAGGCCAACAAGCGCCGAAGCATTCTGCTGATTCTCGGTTTCGTGGTCATTGTCTTTGGGTTGGGTTGGGCCTTCTCAACGTTGATCGGTGGCGGTCCAATCGGCATACTGATAGCGCTTCTCATTGCAGGAGGCGCAGCATTTCTTTCGTATTGGAAGTCTGATGCGATTGCCCTGGCCATGAGCCATGCGCGCCCTGCGGATCCGCGAGAGTACGCGCGGTTGTACAACTTGGTTGACGGGTTGTGCATTGCTTCGGGCCTTCCAAAGCCTCGATTGTTTATTGTCGATGATGAAGCGCCGAATGCGTTTGCTACAGGCAGAGACCAAAAGCATGCCGCCATTGCGGTCACGACAGGTTTGCTAGCAAAGCTGGACCGCCTTGAGCTCGAAGCTGTGCTGGCTCACGAACTCGGCCATATCAAGAACAACGACATTTTGGTGGCCACATTGGCCGTAACCATGGTGGGTGCCGTAGCGATTTTGAGCGATCTTGGCCTGCGGGTGCTGTGGTGGGGAGGGACATCCCACAAGAGCGATCGGGACAAAGACAACGCCGGATTCGGCGCGATTCTCGCTGTGCTCGCACTAGTGCTTTTGGTGCTCACCCCGGTGATCGCCAAATTGATGCAATTCGCTATCAGCCGACGACGGGAAACCCTTGCCGATGTCACCGGGGTTTCGATGACCCGTTACCCGCCAGGCTTGATTCGGGCCCTGGAAAAACTTCGTGATGATGACACGGTGGTGCATTCCAACTCGCGGGCGACTGCGCACCTGTGGATTGAATCGCCAATGCCCCGGCGCGACGGTGAGGTTCGCGAACGCGGTGAAGGCCGAATGTTGAAGATCAACCGGATGTTTGATACGCACCCGCCAATCGAGGATCGCATCGCTGCCTTACGGGAGTTGTAGAGCCCCTTCGAATCCCGTCGAAACGGGGGCTTACGCACGAAACCTTTGAAAAACCCGGCTAGGAGAGTGCTGAATAATGCGACCTAGACAAGTCGCGAACTGGGAAAACGGAGTCAATTGATGCATACAGTCGCATTTATTCAGCAGTCTCCTAGAGGTAAGGGCTGGGCGGTTCTAAGCTGTAGGCATGTCAAATGTGCCAGCCGCTGTAGGAACTGCCCGGGTAAAGCGTGGTCTCGCTGAGATGCTCAAGGGCGGCGTGATCATGGACGTGATGAACGTCGAACAAGCCAAGATTGCCGAAGACGCTGGCGCAACTGCGGTAATGGCCTTGGAGCGCATCCCCAGCCGAATTCGCCGCGACGGTGGCGTTGCTCGTATGAGTGATCCGCTCATGATCGAAGAAATTCAAGCCGTGGTGACCATTCCCGTCATGGCCAAAGTACGAATCGGTCATTTCGTCGAAGCCCAAATCCTTGAGGCGCTCGGGGTGGACTACATCGATGAATCCGAAGTGTTGACACCGGCCGACGAAGCACACCACATTGATAAGTGGGCCTATGGTGTGCCGTTTGTTTGTGGTGCCACCAATTTGGGTGAAGCGCTGCGCCGAATCAGTGAAGGTGCATGCATGGTTCGCTCAAAGGGTGAGGCTGGCACCGGCAACATCATCGAAGCAGTGCGTCACCTCCGCTCGATTTTGGGTGACATCCGAAAAATTACTCAGGCCGATTCTGCAGAGTTGTACGTGTGGGCCAAGAACCTTCAAGCCCCCTACGAGCTCGTTGCCGAGATCGCCAACACCGGCAAACTTCCCGTCCCACTCTTCTCCGCTGGCGGTGTCGCTACTCCTGCAGACGCGGCGCTTTGTATGCAATTGGGTGCTGAGGCCGTATTCGTAGGTTCAGGTATTTTTGAGTCCGAAGATCCAGCAACGGTTGGTAAGGCCATCGTGGAGGCGGCCACGCACTTTCAAGACGCCTCGATTTTGGCCAAGGTAAGCCGGGGTCTCGGAAACCTCATGCCTGGTCTGGAAATGGGCAAACTTGAGGTGAAGTACGCCGAGCGCGGCTGGTAACGACTCGACTGCTGGCAAGCACAGATTGCCGCAGTTTGGAACCGTGCGCTACCGCTGGCGGCACGAATGCAAGTAGAGCCTTTGTTTCGTGTTGCTCGGCGCGTCCACTGACTGGATTTCCATCGTTGAAGCCGATGTGAAGGTTCCCTTTGATCCGGATCAGCCCGTTTGAGGTCATTGGGTTTCGCCCTCGGGTGACTCCGGGCATCTTCTAGGATTGACGGGATGAACGCGACGCAACAACAAGGTGAAGCGCGTTCGGCCTTGGGACGAATGTCGACCAGGCCAAGTGATTTGGCGCCCGGTGGCTGGCTGCGCCCCCATGATGATCAACTTCTCAATAGCCCCCAGGCCGATCAGTTTGCCGGGCGAACCGTTGGTGTGTTGGCCTTACAAGGAGCCTTTGCCGAGCATGCGGTGGCGATGCGCAGGCTCGGTGCCACGGTGGTTGAAGTGCGAACACCGAAGCATCTTGAACAGGTTGAAGCCCTCGCTATGCCTGGCGGCGAGTCAACGACCATGTCGAAACTGTTAGTTACCAGCGGATTGTTTGATCCGATAGCCGCTCGGTTGGCTGCGGGAATGCCCACCTTTGGAACCTGTGCCGGAATGATTTTGCTCGCCACGCAAATCGCCGACGGCCGCCCCGATCAACGAAGCTTCGCCGCCTTGGATATAACCGTCCGCAGAAATGGTTACGGACGCCAGGTTGACTCCTTCGAAGCCGATCTCGAAGTGACAGGTTTGAACGAGCCCTTCACCGCCGTGTTCATTCGCGCGCCGGTAGTGGAACGGGTCGGTGAGAGTGTTACCGTGCTCGCCGAGGCCCGCGGAAACCCTGTGTTGTTGCAGGGTGGCACGCACGGCCAGATTTTTGCGTCATCCTTTCACCCTGAGATCACGCCTGATCTCAGAATCCATCAACTGTTTTTTGCTGCAGCGTTCCCCGCGGCAGCTTCTCTACCGAGGTAGTACCGATGTCCGGACATTCCAAATGGGCCACAATCAAACACAAGAAAGGCGCAGCCGACAAGGCACGCGGCAAGCTGTGGGCCAAACTCGTGCGGAACATTGAAGTAGCCGCCCGTGAAGGCGGCGGCGACCGTGATGGCAACGCCACGCTGCGCGCCATGATCATCAAGGCCAAAGCGGGCCAGGTGCCTTCCGACAAGATCGATAACGCCATCAAGCGTGGCACCGGCGAACTCAAGGCCGACAAGGTAATGGAAGACATCATGTACGAGGGTTACGCACAAGCTGGCGTTGCGCTGCTGGTGCAGGTCTCCACCGACAACCGCAACCGTTCCGGTGGCGACGTGCGATCAACGTTTTCCAAAAATGGCGGGAACATTGCCGAGCCGGGTGCCGTTGGTTGGCAGTTTGATCGCAAAGGCGTGATCGTGGTCCAAAAGGCGCAGGGCGGCAAAACCATTACCGAGGATCAGCTGATGGAATGTGCACTCGAAGCGGGAGCCGAGGACATTATCGACAACGACGACACCTTTGAAGTGCGTTGCGGTCCTACCGATATTGGTTCGGTGTGCGCGGCGTTGGGGGAGGCCAAGATCGAGTTCGATTCGGCCGACCGCCCGATGGTTCCCTCAACCATCATTGCCATTACCGATGCCGAAGTGGCCCGAAAGATTCTCAAGCTCATGGATGCCCTTGAAGACCTCGATGATGTGGAAGAGGTATTCGCTAACTTCGATATTTCCGAGGAAGTTTTCGCGGCTCTAGCTGGTTAGGGGTTAAGGGGTTCGGGTGGGCTAGTCGTTGGCGGCTTGAGCGGCTTTCGTTTCTGCGGCGAATGTGCGACGGATGCTGCTCGTCGTAAATGCTGGGTCACGCGGTAGGCGCCTCGTCATAGCGGCCAGAACGGTTGAAGCGATAGCCACGCCAAGGGCGACATAAAACGCAAGACGGTATGAGGATGCCAATCGCGGTTGACCAATCACGGAGCCAGCCGCGGCAATGGAGACCATAACCTGGGTGCCCATCACACTCCCCGTTTGCACCACCAGTTGCTGCACCGCCCCAATGGTGCCCAGCCGGTCTTCGGGAACGGCATTGGCCACCGAAGCCGACAGTGATGGCGAAGCAAACGCCATACCGAAACCCGCCATGCCGATAGCCACGACAAGCAGCACCAGCGATCCACCGACCTCAGAAAACGCCAGCATACCCATCGCTACGGCGATCATTGCGGAACCAAAGGTGGCCGTCGCCCGCTCACCGTATTTCACCGCGAGGTACCCAGCAATGGGGGCCACGATGGCAAACACAATCGGTCGTCCAATCGTGGCTCGACTGGCCTTGGTGAGCGAGAAATCAAAGAATCCTTCGCCGACAAGAAGATCGTTGATCAAGATGAGCCCGGCCCCGATGTACGCGAACTGCGCCAACATTTGCGACGACATGCCCGCAGCCACGTTGCGGATCTTGAGCAGTCGCAACGGCAGCAGTGCGTCAGGAGTTTTCTTTTGCCAGGCGATAAAGGTAACGAGGCTGATCGGGGCTAGGGCAAAACAGAGCAGCACTCTGGCGCTCGTCCAACCCCACTCGGGACCGCGATTGGCGCCGAAAAGTAGGAAGAACGTGGTGAGGCCAAGCAATATGGCCCCTTTCGCGTCGAACTTAGAGGCGGGTCTGCGGCCGGTCTCGGGAATGAATTTGATGGCGACCACAAGAGCGATCAGGAAAAATGGGCACTGGGCCAGGAACATTGATCGCCAACCAAAGTGATCCACCAATGGTCCTCCGAGCAGCACGCCTAGCACCGGTGACCCAGCACCCACCAGCGACCAGTAGCCCATTGCTTTGACGCGTTTTTCTCGGTCGAACGTGGAGAAGATAATGGCTAGTGATGAGGGCCCAAGTGCGGTGGTGATTGCCGCGGCAATGGTGCGAAAAACGATAAGCGCGTAGACGTTTGGAGAGAGGCCCACAAGAAGCGAGCTAAAGACGCCGCCGAGAAGACCAAACAAATAGAGCTTGCGGTGACCCCGAAGGTCACCCAGCCGCCCAAGAGCAGGGGAGAGGATCGCGGCAACCAGTGAAGGGCCGGTGAAAGCCCAGAGCACCAAACTGGGCGAGGTTTTCAGATCCTCCGAGATTGACTGCCGAGCCACGGAAAGCAGAGTGTAAACAACACCGGCGGCGAAATTGCCGAGCATGACGCTGACGAGAATCAGGGTGGAGGAACGCTTGGTGGGAGCCTCGCGGTAGCGGAGCCAGTTACGAATAATGGCGTCCCAAGGAAGCGTGGGTACTTCGGTAAGCGATTCGAACTCGGCCCGTTCATGTTGCTCATCGCTGTCGTCTTGGCTGAGGTGCACGCTTTGTGGTGGATCGGGGTTGAGCTTCGTGTCGTTTGGTTGGCGCGACTGGTCCTTTGTTGCAATCTGCTCGCTTGTCAACGGCGGTGTTGCTAACGGCGGTCTTGTTCGCGGTTGCTTTGCTTTTTGCTTTGCCGATCTTCGCTTTCGGGGGTTCACATTCGGGTGCTTTTCGATTCGTGGTTCATGGCATTGTCTTGCCAGGTCATACGCATATCGGGTTGACCTTCTTCATTGTCGCCCTGGGTTGTAAGGGTTGCCGTGAACCCGTGACGTTGGTAGAAACTCTGCGCGCGTAGGTTTTCTTGAAAGGTCCACAATTGCAGCCCCTTAGGATTTTCACTCTGTGTACACACTAAAAGTGCGGAGCCAACTCCCCTTCCAATCCAGGCTGGATCAACATAGAGGTGCTCAATCCAACCCGGTTTCGTGGCGACGTATCCCACCACCATTCCGGCACTTACCGCAACGGTCACGGCTGAAGATGGGCAAAGTTCACCGACGATCCAGGCGCGCACCTCTTCGGAGGTGTGGGGCATGCGTACGAGCCCGTTTCGGTACGCGTAGGTAAACGATCGGAGGTACACCTCGGCGATAGCCGTTGCGTCAAGTGGGGTTGCTGAGCGCATCGTAAACGTGCGCAGCGCATCAATGATCCCAGTTACTCCAGGCTCGTTGTGCTTACAGAGTTCTTCGAAGGACCACCATCGGGCATCGGGGCTTTCGCCCTCAGGAGGATTGGGATCATCATCGGGCGCGGCAAGCAGAAATCGTAGATCGAGGTGGTAATGCCCTCGGGGTCCATCGTGGGTATCAACGTGAACGAGTTCGGGGCGTCCGGAAAAATGCTCTGCGCGCAGACCGGTTTCCTCGAGGCATTCTCGCAGTGCTGCATCGCCAGGGGATTCACCATCATCGATGTGACCGCCAGGCTGCAGCCAAATGCCGAGGCGCTTGTGTTTGTGCAACACGATGCCTCTTGGGCCGACCACGATTACCGACGCTGTTACGTGGGTGGTGTCAGCCGTTTCAGAACAGGGATCGTCGAGCGTGTTCAGTTCAGTGCGGAATCGGTTTAACGATTCCGTTTCTCGGTCGTCGACGGGTGGCCGACGGGCAAACAAATCATCGAGGAGGCTTCCTATCGCCTGGGTGCTTGCGAGAGGAGAAGCCATCTTTGCAGTCTAGAGGCCGAAGTCGAGCAGGTCGGGGTCTACAGCCACGACGGCGCCGAGGCCGGGTTGGTGCTCCCTGGCACATTGGATCTGTGGGTTTCGGGGCGCTATTTGGCTGCTGGAGGCGACAGTTTTTCGTTCAAGAGCACACCGAAGTTCACCGCTGCGCAAACCCGACCGGAATACCGACCAAGGTGTTGTGGGCGAACACGCTGCCGCATTTCTGACCCAAAACTGTTAACTTTTCCCACCGGACCTGACCCCGTCCCATGTCTCAATACGAAAGAAAGGCGCCCATGTCCATCCTGGCCGTCGACTACATCGACACGCAGCGTTACCCAATCGAACAAGCGGGTGAAGCGCGAAACGCGCTGGTTGCAGGTCTGCGCGCCGACCTAGAGGCCAACGGTTGTGCCGTGCTCAAGGGCTTCGTACGTGCTGACCGGCTGGCCGAACTGGTTGCCGAGAGCGACCGCGTGGCGGTCCATGGCCACCGCAACTTCAATCGGACCAATGCCTATTTCACGCAGGACCACGCGGATTTGCCGCAGAGCCACCCGTTGCGCCGTTTCTACGACCGATCCAACGCCTTCGTTCCGGCCGACAATTTTGGCGTCGACAGCATCCTGCGTGCGATCTACGAATGGCCGGAATTCGCACCATTCATCCAGGCGGCCCTTGGTGAGCAACACTTCTACCCTTATGCCGACCCGCTGGCCGATGTGATCGTCAACCTGGCGGAAGCTGGCAACGGTTTTCCATGGCATTTCGACACCAACAACTACACCGTGACACTGGCGATCCAGAATGCCGAATCGGGTGGCGATTTCGAATACAGCCCACACCTTCGCACGCCGACGGATGAGAACTACGCCGGCGTCGAGGCGGTGCTCGACGGTGACGGCCGCCTGATTCGGACCCTGCGCCTTGAGCCCGGTGACCTGCAGATTTTCAAGGGGCGATATTCGCTGCACCGAGTGACGCCGCTGGCCGGTTCCCGAGCGCGCTATGTGGCGATCTTCAGCTACGTCGAGGAGCCCGGAATGGTCGGCAGCCCGGAACGCACACACCAGCTTTACGGCCGGGTATTGCCGATTCACCTGGAGCGCGCCGGGCTGCGCAACGACGCGCTGGTCGATTAGTCCACAGCATGCGGAACGATCTGGGTATGCACACTCGGGCGCACCAAAAAATGCTCGAGCGAGCCGGAGCCGTCATAATTGGGCCTAGGGTTAGCGGATGGCCGTTGGCGTTGGTGATGTAGCTCCAGAATTCACACTTCCGGGCACAGGGAAACGTTCGTATTCCCTATCGGAATTCCGGGGCTGCACCGTGGTGTTGGCCTTTTACCCGGGGGACAACAGCCCGGTATGCACCATGCAGCTCAATGCATACAACGACGATTTGGCGGAGTTCACCGAGCTCGACGCGCAAATCGTCGGCCTTTCGCCACAAGGGGTGGAATCACATGAAGGCTTTAGCGCCAAGCAAGGTGGGTTCGATTTTCCTTTGCTGGCCGACACGGAAAAGACCGTCGGGAAGCTTTACGGAATTCTTGGCCCGCTGGGCTTCTACCGGCGGTCAGTGTTCGTGGTGAACCGCGACGGTGTTATCTCCTACGCCCACCGTTCGGCAACGGGCATTACGTTCAAGAAATCCAACGAGCTCATCGAGGCAGTACGAGTCGCCGCGGCCTCATAGGTTTAGATCGCTTGCGAAGTCGTGCCAGCTCCTCAGGGTGAAGGTGGTTTCACAGGATCGAATTTGCGGTCGCCCGACGTGATCCCCGTTTGTGCTGGATCTCGGCGGTTTTGGGCAGATTCCGGGGCGGCGAAGGCTGCTCGTGCTAGCCTGACGAACGCATGTTCGTACTCGGCATAGATCCCGGACTGACCCGTTGTGGCTATGGGCTAGTTGAGCGCGCCCCGCGTCGAGTGGGCCAAGCTTCCGGCGGTGGGCTTGGCGCCGGCGGCTCGGGGCTTGGGCGCAGGCCACTGGGCTCAGCAAATGCCGAACACCGCGTCGGTGGGTCGGGTGGTTCAGGGAATCATGCGATGCGGGCCTATGGGGTGCTGCAAACTCCTCCCACCGATCCAATCAACGAGCGGTTGTGTTCGCTCATGGGTCAACTTGATGCACTGATCACCTTGCATCGACCTGATGTTGTGGTGGTTGAACGAGTGTTTTTCCAAACCAATGCCCGCACCGCCATGGGCGTTGCGCAAGCTAGCGGGTTGGCCCTAGCCTTGGCCACCAAAGCGGGCTGTGCTGTGGCTCAGTACACATCGAACGAGGTCAAGCAGGCCATCACCGGGTTTGGTGCCGCTGATAAAGCCCAAGTCCAGCAAATGGTCGCCCGTATGTTGGGCCTTGAAACCATCCCCAAACCTGCCGACGCTGCCGACGCGCTTGCGTTGGCGTTGCATCATTTGGGTGTGGCCCCGTTCGCTGATTCGGTGGCTGCTTCGATAGGTTCGTCGATTGGCGGCAACGGATCGTTGGGTGCAGCAATTGCTTCGTCGATTGGGGGATCGGCGTCGCCCTATGGCAACGCGCGAGTGGCCACGTCGGTTGGAGGTATCAAGCTTCGCCCGTCGGTTTTTGGGGCCCGTCCGGTGGTAGAACGAAGCGTGGAAAACGGTGGTCTGGCTGCTGATGATGTGAGCAAGGCTGCTCCGGTGAAGAAGATTCGCAAATGATTGGGTCGCTACGGGGATTGTTTCTTGACCGTTCGGGCAATGAGATGCTCGTTGAAGTTGGTGGCGTTGGTTACCGAGTTTTGGTTTCTCCGGCCACACTGAGCCGCATTGGCGCACAGGGGTCAGAAGTCTTTGTGCACGTGTATACCCATGTGCGGGAAGATGCACTGATCCTGTATGGCTTTGCCAGCAAAGAAGATCGGCGAACCTTCGAAGTATTGCTAAGCGCACATGGCGTTGGGCCCTCCTTGGCTATGGCGATCCTGAGTGCCTTGTCCCCCGACGCACTGCGCATGGCTGTTTCTGGCGACGATGTTGATGCGCTCACTATGGTCCCCGGTGTTGGCAAGAAAACTGCTGCGCGCTTGCTCATCGAATTGAAGTCGAAATTGTCAGTTGATGATGCCGATTACGGTGCTGCGATTGCTGCTGCAGGCGACGGAACTGCCGATTCGGTGCATGATGCCCGTTCCGATGTGCGTGCGGCATTGGCTGAGCTTGGGTACGGAACTGAAGAAATTAAGAACACGGTTCGTAAACTCCCTGCGGAGGGAACTGCTTCGGCGTTGCTAAAGCAGGCGTTGGGCTTGTTGGCAGGTGGGCGATGAGCGACAAGTCAATCCATGACAAGTCAATCCATAACAAGTCAATCCATGACAAGTCAATCAACGACGGAGTTCTGGGCGATCCTTCATTGATTGAGGGGGACGATGTTGAAACGTCATTGCGCCCGAGATCGTTATCCGAATTCGTTGGACAGCCGCAGCTCAAAGAACACCTCACAATTGTGTTGGAAGCTGCGCGCCGTCGGGGGCAGCCAGCGGATCATTTGTTGTTCGCGGGGCCACCTGGATTGGGAAAGACCTCGCTGGCCGGCATTGTCGCTACCGAAATGGGTACCGGATTTCGGATCACTTCCGGCCCGGCGTTGGAACGAGCTGGTGATCTCGCGGCAATCCTCACGAACCTTTCCGAAGGTGACGTGTTGTTTATTGACGAGATACATCGTCTACCCCGAGCGGTTGAAGAGGTGCTCTATCCAGCTATGGAGGATTTCCAACTCGATATCGTGATCGGCAAAGGTCCAAGCGCCCGGAGCTTGCGGTTGGATCTTCCAAGTTTCACCCTGATTGGGGCCACGACCCGCGCCGGGCTTATCACTGGTCCGCTGCGAGATCGTTTTGGTTTCACCGCCCGGCTTGACTATTACGGCGTTGAGGATCTGCAATTGATTGTGGAACGGGCCTCGCGAATCCTTGGTGTGCTTATCGAATCCGAAGGCGCACATGAGATTGCTCGTCGATCCAGAGGCACCCCGCGTATCGCCAACAGGCTGTTGCGCCGGATACGAGATTTTGCTGAAGTGCGTCGCGAAGGTGTCATCGATTTTGAAGCGGCCCAAGCTGGGTTGGCCGTGTTCGACGTTGACCAACTCGGTCTTGATCGTGTTGACCGTGCCATCCTCGGTGCCATCATCAACCGTTTCGGTGGTGGCCCGGTTGGGCTGTCTACGTTGGCCATCTCGATTGGCGAAGACACCGAAACCCTCGAATCCATGTACGAACCGTTCCTCATGCAGATGGGCCTGATCAAGCGCACCCCAAAGGGTCGTGTTGCCCTGCCCTCGGCGTGGGAACATCTCGGGCTCGATATCCCCGATACCGCCCAGCGCCTCTTCGCTGAAACCGATATCGACGGTCCCGGCGACGGCAACCGCACCTTGTTTTCCTAGTTCACGCCCCCGTTCTCAAAGCCTCGAAGATCGACCATGTATACCCAACCAAGTGCAAACACCGCTGCCTATGAATCACCCCGTCCGCCCAGTGGGCTGTTAACGGCAGATTTTGACTACGACCTTCCCGATTCTTTTATTGCCCAAGTCCCGGCCGAACCTCGCGACAGTGCCCGGTTGTTTGATGCCACCGGCACCGGTGATGGGGCGCAGCGGTGGATGCATCGTCACGTGCGTGATCTTGCCGAGGTGCTGCTTCCCGGTGATGCGCTCATCGTGAACGAAACCTTTGTGATTCCAGCGAGATTGGAACTGCACAAAGAAACCGGGGGAGCGGTTGAAGTGTTGCTACTCGACCCCCTCGATGAGCCTGGAACCTGGGCAGCGCTGATAAAACCGGCGAAACGATTGAAGCCTGGAGTCCGCTTGCGACCGGGGCCAGGCATGGTCATCGAGATTGGTGTACCCCTCGAAAATGGTACGTTCAGCGTGCGATTGCTCGATGACAACGATCAACCAATGAGTACCGCCATGTCGAGTGGCCCCCTCGCAACCTATGGACACTTACCATTACCGCCCTACATCACGGCTGTGGTGGAGGATACTTCGCGCTACCAAACTACGTTCGGACGAATTCCTGGATCGGTCGCCGCCCCCACCGCTGGGCTGCACTTCACTCCTGAGCTGTTTGATCGTCTCCGCAATCGAGGTGTCGAAATCGGAACGGTTGATCTAGCCGTTGGTATCGATACCTTTCGATCGGTGAATACCGAGAAACCTGAAGATCACCCAATGCACTCGGAGCGTTACTCGGTGCGAGACGAGACCGCCGAACTGATTGCTAAAACGAAACGCGATGGAGGAAGAGTGGTTTCGGTGGGTACCACCACCACGCGATCCCTGGAAACTGCTGCCGCTAGCGGGCGCAATGAAGGCCGCACCAAACTGTTCATTTACGGCAACTACGAATTCCGCACCGTCGATTTGATGCTCACCAACTTCCATATGCCTCGCACCTCGCTACTCATGATGATCGAAGCCTTCACCGGCCCTTGGTGGCGTTCGATTTATGCCGAAGCTATGACACAGGGCTACCGGTTCTTGAGCTTCGGTGATGCCATGTTGCTCCCCCTAAGAATTCGTTAACCACTTTGCTGCAGGATAAGCGCGGCTAAGCGTTGTCTAGAGGTGTCGGGCTGTCTTTGAGTGTCTGTGGCGACAGCGACACTAGGGAATATCCCAGGAATAGCGGAGAGCCTCAGTTCTGGTGAGTTGCTCGGCTAACGTCACCGTCAGTGAAATTTCTTCTTTGGCAGTTCGCGGCCTATGCCTTGGCCGCATTTCTCTTGGGTTTCGCCGTGGCAAGCCTGTGGTGGCGTCCGCTCGCCGCCCGGCTGGCTCGGAAATTGGGATCCCAAACCGGCCAAATAGCGGCA
>JAYSVF010000080.1:0-53885 GCA_043718695.1 Acidimicrobiia bacterium
AATCGGTCTAGCCACTCAAGGCTCGTGATTTGGCGACCGGTTGCCTGATCTTCACCGAGACCCATCCAGTAGCCATTACCGGAAAGGGTTTCGTCCATGATCGAGCCCTCCCAGCAGACGATGAACGGCGCATCGAGTTCACCGTCGGCGGCCATGCGAAGGTTCTCGACCCATTCAGCTCCTGATTCGACCGAAACCACACAGTGCACCAGCTCAACTCGCGGTAATCCCGGAATGATGCCGTTCATAAGGTCTTCGAGCTTCGGATGCGTCGCCCCGGTGACTGCGACCGAACAGCCGTCACAAGACGCACCCACGATCCACAGGAGGTAAACCTTTTCCAACGGGCCGATATTGAGAACGTCATTGCGGGGCTCACGCAGCCGACTTCGCAATCCAATGGGCGCGAACGGATCATTCGGGTCAGTGATCAGGGCTTTGAGTGGGATTTCGACAACGTAGTTTGGATCAGCGACGGTGTACTGAGTCATTTGTCGACCTTGTTTGTTGGACGGTACCTGTAGAGTACACATAGTATGTGACCGACGCCACCACCAATCACGTCTCATTCCAACCAAAATCTCAAGAACAAGAAACCCACACAAAGCGTCAACCGTTCAATATGTCTATGCAAGAGAGCCTCAACAGGTGACTCGCACTCGCAAAGGAGAGAGCAAATGGGAGGATGGATCGTCGGTTGGTCGATTGGGGCTGTTGTCGTGCTCGCGCTTGTTGCGCTGTTGTTAGCAATGATTCGTGGGGCAAGCAGGGCGGCTGTGAAAGCTGGCAATATTTTGGCCGCTCTTGAGCAAAGCCGAGATAACACCGCTGGGCTTTGGGCGGTTGACGTCACGAACAAAACGGCCCGTCGTATTACTAACGCCGCAACCGCCGCACGACTTCACATTGCATCGAAAGGAAACTCATGAGCACAAACGCCGCCTGGTGGCTCACGCTAGCGCTCGGTCTCGTCGTTGCGATCGTCGCCGTGATTTTGCTTGAAGTGTTTTACCGAAAAGTGCGGGCAGTCGAGGCCGGCACGTTGGCGATTTGGAACATGGGCAAAGAGGTTGCCCGAAACACCGCCACGACCTGGATGCTGGCACAAACACCCGAACGACTTGATCGCCTCACCGAAGAAGCATTACTTCACAACGCCCTACTCGACGATGCGTTGGCTTCCTCCGGCGTGGCTGTAGGAGGACGCTAACCATGCGCACTCTCCTCATCACGCTCTCCGTTTTTGAAATCCTCCTCGTTGTCGGTGCATTGGCGTTCTACCTTTGGCGCATTGCCCGTTCGCTTCGCGCATCGTCGGCCAACTTGGCCAAAGTCACCTTTGGAGTTCGAGCTATCGAAACGCAGTGTGCTTCGATTGGCCCGTCTGTCGTGAAGGTCAACTCTCAGCTCGTCGCGATAGCAGGAGCATTGGATGCCATCGCCACAAAAGCCGAAACCCTCGGCGCCGCCAACTGATGCAGCGAGCGCCTAAAAAATGCTGAAATACCACACGGGGAAGCCGCTCCGTGGGAGGTGAACCGGCTTCCTCTCCGAAGACCCCCGCTCTAGCGGCATTGTATTGGCGAAGCGAAATTCTGCAAGTCATGTACTGGCTGCGAGGAGAAGGCTTTGGCGATATCGTCGATGCTGGACTGGTGGAACGGTTCCTCGGCGTTGACGCAACGATCGGCGTTACCTATCTTGATCGCTTAGTAGAGGAAAATTACCTGGTCGCAGATGGGCCGTTCTATTCTCTGTCTGATCTGGGCCGAGCGGAAGGTGCCGCAGAATTCGCGTCTTCGTTTGCCGATCTAATGCGACCAACCCATGGCGAATGTGATGCTGATTGCTGGTGCCATCAATCAGCCGACGAAGCGGAAGCGTGTTCCGCCGCTCGCCGCACACACGATCACGATCTTCTCCACGAAGACTACAGAGAACTCGAAGAACCCCCCAAAGGCAGTTCATGAAATCCACCAACAAATTCACCTTCTACGAGCCCGATCTCGACGGTTCTCTCCCCCGCCACTTCCTCCGTTCTGCTCTTTTCATTTGCCTTCTCCCCGGACGTTCCCACGGCTACGAACTCCTAGAGCAGGTCAGACTTTTCGGCCTCTCCACCGCGGATCTCGCCGGCGTGTATCGAGCCATGAAGTCGATGGAACATGATGGTCTCGTCAATTCCGAATGGGAGAAGTCTGGGCTCGGACCACCGCGACGCATTTACGAGTTGACTCCATTAGGCCTGATCGCTGCTGACAAGCACCGTAACGCCCTCCGAACGGCTCGCGATCACCTTGACTTGATGATCAGATCCGTTTCGCCTCTTCCCGTTGACCACAGGTTCCAACACGGACTACGTAGCGCTTCGGTTGGGCCACGGCCTTCGAGTCAAAAGACCTCATGAGAATCGCCATTGCTGGTAAAGGGGGCGCAGGCAAGACCACCTTCTCCGCTACCACTGCTCGCCTACTCGCTCGGCAGGGAATGAACGTCGTCGCAATCGATGCCGATACCAATCCCAACCTAGCCGCCGCGATGGGTTTCGACCTCGCCGCAGTCTCCAACGTAGCCATACTTCCCACCAACATCGTGTCACGTCGTCTCGACGGTTCCGCAGCGCTGCGCCTGCCACTCGATGAGGTTCTCGACGGCCATGCAGTTCGTGGGCCAGATGGAGTTCGTCTCGTTCGCATGGGAATGCCCGACCACGCCCAAGAAGGTTGCCTTTGTTCGGCCCATGCCGCCGGATCAGCTCTACTCGCCGACCTTGGTTCGCAATCTGAAACCTGGACAATCATGGACTTAGAAGCATCGCCCGAACACTTAAGTCGTGGCACTGCACGCCATGCCGACGCACTGATCCTTGTGGCCGAGCCGTATTTCCGATCCCTTGAAGCTGTGCGACTCCAGGCGCGCCTGGCGGCAGAACTCCCAAACGTAGTTGTTGGAGCGGTGGCCAATAAACTCCGATCGCCCGAAGATGCACAAGCCGTCCGCGAGTTTGTTGACAGTATTGGAATTCCCCTCTGGGGTGAGGTTCCCTGGTCCGATGACATTACCAACGCCGATCGCCTCCGAATGTCACTGATCGATGCCGCGCCGGCCAGCCCAGCAGTTACGGGCATGCGGAACACGTTACGTACACTTATGGCACTGAAAGCATCACGAGTATGTGTGTAGGAGTTCCCGCTAGAGTAATCGGTCCGGTCGACATGACCACCCACGAGGCCATGGTCGAGTGCAATGGAGTCCGCCGCAGCGTCAACGTTTCCTTAGTCGTCGAAACCGATGGCACAGGACTCAACCTCGGAGACTGGGTTCTTTTGCACGTCGGTTTTGCCATGAGCATTCTCGACGAAGACGAGGCACGTCGCACCTTGGAGTTACTCACCCTCCTTGGCGGCGACAATGAAGACTTCGAAGCTTTCGCCGCATCGGCCGAATCTCTTAACGCCTCCGTAGAACCATGACCGTGATCGACCCCTGCGGTTCGTTGGCGGTCGTTGCGCGTCACCTTTCCAATCGCATCGCGCAGGGGTCCACCCTCTGGGCGGTTGCACCCGAATTGGACGACCATGCACACCACCTCGCCGTGGAGTTCGTTCACCCAGCTTCGGTGGGAGCGATGGCTGTACCGGCAGTGGCTGTCTGCGGTGAGGCAGACCGAATGCTCGAAAAGCTCCGAGCGCAAGTCCGCACCGGCGACGTCATCGTCTCGATGGGATACACCGACACATTCATTGTCGAGCTGTCCAATCGTGCCGTGGCGTGGGGAGCCGATCACGTTCACCTTGGATGGGGGCAGGACCCAATCGCCAGTCCTCTTGACCCTCGGTCATTCTGTGTTCAACTCGGCACCGACGGGTCTAGCGAACGGTACCTCACCCGTTCGTACCATTTGCTATGGGAACTTACATGCATTTGTCTTCAGAATCGAAAGTTGACAAGTGCACCTCACGACGATGTTCTCGTCACTACCAGCTGTTCGGTGTGCGCCGATGAAGCGACCACAACGGAAGTGACGGAAGTACTGACGAACGATAGAGCGCGAGTTCGGACAGCCTGCGGTCCGGAAGTCATTGATATCAGCCTCCTCGACAATGTTCGACAACATGATCTCGTACTGGTACATGCTGGAATCGCCCTTCGAAGGTTGTCGTGACATGGCTACGAGCAACTCCGTGAACGGACCGAGCTTCTTATACCCTTTCCTAGACGCAATGCCATTAGATGAAGCGCAAACGCCACAACATTCCGCGGACAAATCGACAAAGCACCCGACTGAAACCCTTTTCAGCAATAGCGAGCTCGAGGAATTGGCTGCAGCCGCTCGCGTCAGCTGGACTACCGGCGAGGAGTTAGACAAGGAAACGGTTATCGCAAATGAACTACTGATTGACGAAGCAGCACGGTTGATCGTCGAGAGCACGCTTGGGTTTGGTCGGGTGTTCGTAATTGGCAATGGAGGAAGTGCCTGCGATGCCCAACGATTCGTGCGCTTGCTACAACCCTCAGTCGCGGTATCGTCGTTGATGGATTCGGTGGTCATCACCGCGCTCGCAAATGATGTCGGCGCCGACCGTATCTTCGATCGCCAAATCGAAACCTTTGCAAAGTCTCAGGATGTTGTCGTGGCATTCAGCACGAGCGGCACATCCACAAATGTTCTCAGCGCACTTGCACGAGCGAGGCGAAAGGGAGCATTTACCATCGTCTTTGCTGGCTACGGGGGTGCGGCACTTACCAACAATCCCGATGTAGATGTTTGCCTCGCCGTGGACTCATCGAGCGTTCACCGCATCCAAGAAGCCCAGGGTGCCCTTACGTTGACACTCGCCGATCGGGTTGGTATGCATCTAGAGGTACGGCGCGGCACTACAACGGACGAATCAGCTAGGACCGCTACGCCATGAAGTTCGTTGACGAATACCGCGATCCACAAACCGCCAAGCTTGCACTCAAACAAATTGAATCATTGGCAGGAGATCAACCGCTGAAATTTATGGAAGTCTGTGGCGGACACACGCACACGATTTACCGTCATGGGATCGAGCAGATTCTTCCGCCGAATATTGAGCTCGTCCACGGTCCGGGCTGCCCGGTGTGCGTGATCCCCATGGGTCGAGTTGATGATGCGATTGCCGTGGCGCAAACCCCTGGGGTGATCTTCACAACCTTCGGCGACATGCTCCGCGTACCGGGATCAACCTCAACGCTATTAGAGGCGAAGGCCCGTGGGGCCGATGTCCGTATGGTCTACTCGCCCCTCGACGCACTTGAGTTGGCCCGACGAAACCCTGATAGCCAAGTCGTTTTCTTTGCTGTCGGCTTCGAGACCACAGCGCCCTCCACGGCAATCACTCTTCGCCAGGCCAAACGTGACGGCGTCAGCAATTTTTCGGTGTTCTGCAACCACGTCACCATCGTTCCCCCGTTGTTAGCCATCCTCGATAGTCCCGGCCTCGAACTCCACGGATTCCTTGGGCCCGGGCACGTGGCCACCGTCGTCGGCCTGCGTCCATTTCAATTCGTAAGCGAACGTTACAACAAGCCGATCGTGGTGGCAGGCTTCGAACCACTTGACATACTCCAAGGTGTGTCCATGCTCCTGCAGCAGCGGGACCAGGGCCGCTGCGAAGTGCAAAACCAATACGGTCGGGCCGTTCCACCTTCTGGCAACCCCCGAGCCCTTGAGGTTATGGCTGAGGTTTTTGAACTTCGTCCACATTTCGAATGGCGCGGGCTGGGTTTCATCCCGCAATCCGGACTCCGACTTAATCCAACGTACGCAGATTATGACACCGAACAACGCTTCACGGTTCCTGGTGTGCGTATTGCCGACCCGAAAGCGTGCCAGTGCGGCGAAGTGTTAAAGGGAGCGATTCGGCCTTGGGAATGCAAGGTGTTCGGAACAGCGTGCACCCCACAAACACCGATCGGTACGTGCATGGTTTCGTCAGAGGGTGCATGCGCCGCGTTCTACAACTACGGTCGACTCTCCCAGCGCCGCAACATTGCGGTCCGTTCCGCATGAGTGGCGACACAACCGTCGCAGCTAGCCACTCGCTGAACAACGGTCGGCGAGCGAAACCTCGGTTCACTGATCAGGTCATTACCATGGCCCACGGCGCGGGCGGTTTAGCCAGCGAGGCTCTTGTTGATTCGGTCTTTCGAACAGCATTCACCGACTCTGAACTGCTGCGTGCCGATGATGGTGCGGTTCTTGAACTTGATTCGTCGTTGTCTGGTTTGGTCGACCTTGTCATGACTACCGACTCCTTCGTTGTGCGACCCCGACGATTTCCCGGCGGATCAATAGGTACACTTGCTATTTGCGGAACCGTGAACGATCTTTGCGTGATGGGCGCCAAACCACGATGGTTGTCGGTAGCCTTTGTGCTCGAAGAGGGCTTTGCCGTGGAAGAACTCAGAGCCATTGTTGCCGATATGGCTGAGATGGCCAACCGCAGTGGTGTCCGAGTTGTTGCGGGAGATACCAAGGTGGTTGAACGCGGAGCAGCCGACGGTTGCTATGTGACAACCACAGGAATTGGCACTCGTGTCAAGCATCGAGCTTTGGGTGCAGAACAGGTGAAGGTTGGTGACTCTGTAATCGTTTCGGGAAGGCTGGGCGACCACGGCATGGCCGTCATGCTCGCCCGCGGCGATCTCGCACTGTCGGCCGACATCGAATCTGACTGCGCACCTCTCAATGACCTGATCGAAGCTGTAGTTCTCGCGGCTCCCAATGTCCGCTGGATGCGTGACCCAACCCGTGGCGGCCTCGCCAGCGCGCTAAACGAACTGGTTCGAGCAAACAACCTATCGGTCAAACTGGAGGAAACTTCGCTTCCAGTCATGCCTGCCGTAGCTGGTGCGTGCGAGTTGTTAGGCATTGACCCGCTCTACGTGGCCAACGAGGGGAAGGTCGTGCTCGTGGTCCCACCCAACGAAGCGGACGCCGCGCTCGGGGCCCTCCGTTCCCATCCCCTTGGATTGCATGCAGCAGTTATTGGGACCATCAACGCTGAACCCTCGCGGATCGTCATGGTCCGAACGGCGTTTGGCGGAGAGCGTATTGTTGACCTTCTCGTCGGTGACCCGCTCCCAAGAATCTGCTGAACAATTCTCAAACGAATCTCTAACTAAGACCCGCTCCACGTGGCAGGAACCGTATGGAGACTTAGGACCTCCGAGCTCGAGGCGCATCTTGAACAGCATGGATGGTGCGTCACAGCGATTCGTTCCCGACGTGAAGAGATGCTGGCTTATCATGCTGCTCGCCGCGATTTTCTTCGTGAGGCCGAAGAATTGCTGGTGACCGAGCTGCCCAAGGAAGGCGTCGATCGCCTCGTGGGCCGGGCCGCAACTGTGGCCGCACTCCTTGAAGAACAGCGACTCGATATGGTCTTCATCACCGCAGTACGTCGGGGCTGAGCCGATTCAAGCCCGACGCACAACCACATCGGCGACGCGATCACCGAGAAGGTTCAGCGATAAAACCGTGAAGGCAATACACGCACCGGGAAAAACTGGAAGCCACCAGGCCACACGCAAATAGCGTTGTGCGTCGCCAGCAAGTTGCCCCCAACTGACCGTGTTCGGATCACCCAAACCGAGGAAGCCGATGCCCGCCTCGATCAACAACGCTTGGGCCACAACGAGGCCAAGGTAAGCGAACGTAGTGGGCACAACGTTTGGCACCACCTCACGCCACAGCACCCGGCGTCGGGTCGCTCCAGCCGCACGTGCAGCGACCACGAAATCACGTTCGACCAACGACTGGGTCTCAGCTCTAACAATGCGCGCCAAGGTCGGCCAGCTGGTGAGTCCAAGGAGCAGGGCCAGTCGTCCAAGACCCGCCCCGAAGATCGAACTGACGACGAGTGCCAAGAAGAACCGCGGCACGATTTGGACGATCTCCGTTACGCGCATCAAAAGATCATCTACCCAGCGCTTCGAGGACCCCGCCACGAGGCCCACGCTCGTTCCGATCAGCAGAACGAGCGCCGCCACGGTCGTCAGCACGAAAACGGAACTTCGGGTGCCGTGCACGACTTGGGACCACAGGTCACGTCCAAGCGCATCGCTCCCCATGAGAAACCTCGCGCTCGGGGGATCCAGTGGTGGAGCCACTATCGCGAACGGTTTGTTTGGGGCCAGGATCGGTGCCGAAAGGCCGATGCACGCCACCACAAAACAACCCGTAAACCCAAGGGCTCCCGTTGGTGATCGCACGAGGCGAGCCAAAATGCTTTGCTTGATCACGTTCTCCGCACCTTTTTGGGCTTTGCGCAATCTTGTTTCATCGAGCCAACCGAGTCTGGCCGATGCGCGGATCTAATCGAGAGCTAACGAGGTCGATCACGAGATTGGCCACAACAACAGTCAGCGATGTCATCAAGAAGACTCCGAGGACGACAGGAATGTCGCGATTCTGCATTGCGCTGAGCAGAAGCCGACCAACACCGGGCCATCCAAACATGATTTCAACGATTACTGTGCCGGATAGCATTTGTCCGAGCCGCCCTCCAATTACGGCCAGAACGGGAAGAAGCGGACGTTTCAATGCGTGGCGAAGAAGTACCGAACGCTCAGGCAAACCCTTTGAGCGCGCCATGAGGATATGCGCGCTTTCTAATTCGTCGATGAGACCAGACCGCAAAAGGCGCGTCACTGAACCAACTTCTTGGGCGGCCAAAATCATTACGGGCAGAACAAGGTGATGTGCGACGTCGACAAATGCTGCGAACCCGGACTTTACCTCCCGAGCGTTAGTCATGCCTTGGACGGGAAACCACCCAAAGCGGAGCGCCAACCACAAAATGGCAATCTGCCCGATCCAAAACGTCGGTGTAGCGACCACAAGCACACTGAGGGTATTTACGACAACGTCACCGATTCGATTGCGGCGGCTCGCCGAATACGCCGCAGCCACAACTCCGATTATGGTCGAAAGCACCAGGGCGGTGCCGGTGAGCAACAGCGTCTCGGGAATCCGCTCAGCAATCAATGAGAGCACCGGCCGACCCTGAAGATAGGAAGTGCCCAGATCGCCTTTGATCAAACGCCCAAGATAAGAAAAGAACTGAGTCAAAATCGGTTCGTTCAGGCCAAACCGAGCCCTCGTCTCGGCGTAATAGGTCGCATCACCACCATCTCCCGCCAAGGCAAGCGCCGGGTCTCCAGGCGCGAGATGGATCAGCACAAAGGAGAGTGTCACCACAGCCGCAGCGGTCGGGATCGCAAACCCCAACCGCCGTGCTGCGTATCGCAAGCCGCGACTCACCAGTCGAACTTTGCCGGTCTCATTTCATCAGTCTATTTTTTGCAGCTCGCCGCTTCGGCGAAGTGGCCCGATTCACTAAATCCCGTGCACGACGAACGAAATACTCGTGTACCCGTGGTCTCTACCAGCCAGATGTAGGGCAGGTCCTCGACCACAATCTCTTGGATCTTGCGATAAATCGAGCTACGGAACGAAACCGAACTGTTGGTTGCCGCGTCCTCGAATAGCTTTGTAACGGCTGCGTTGCGATAAGCCGACGAATTTGAGAACGCAACAGGACCGATTTGCGCCGAGTCATACATACGCCGAACACCAATTTCTGGATCGGTTCCGTTGCAGTAGCTAATCACATTTGTGTCGAAATCACGACGGGTAAACACTCGATCAGCGAAGGGCGCATTGTCTGCAGTTTCGAGTTGCACATCGATTCCGATTTCTGCAAGTTGCGCCTTGATCAGCTGACCATAGAGGGCAAAAGTTGGAAAGCTCAGGAACCGGAATCGAAGCGGTGTGCCGTCTCGCACCCCAGAAACGCTCTGTGCTGTCCGCGTGCCCGAACCTGCTTGCTTCCACCCAGCTTCATCGAGAAGGCGGGCGGCGGCCACCTTGTCGAAACCAGGAATCTTCAGGTCTTTGGCATAGGCGAAGGGAATCCCACTAGCAATCGGCCCAGTGGCAACTTTCCCCTGACCAAACAAAATTCGGTCGAGGAATTGCTTGCGGTCAAGACCTTGAAGAATCCCTTGACGGGTTCGCTGATCGGCGAAGATTGGCTTCTCTAAATTGAAACTCATCGACATAATGCAGTTCGAACCGCCAGGGTTTGTGAGCGTCTCGAGTGTCGATAATGACTTGTTTGCCTTCACGCGAGACAGATCTGCCCCGTTCACGCCATAGAGGAAATCGACCTCCCCAGCCTCAAGGGCGATAAGTTGATTACCGGCATCGGGAATGACTCGCAGCACCACGCCATCGAGGTAAGGAAGACCTGCCTTGAAGTAGTTCTTGTTCGCCTTGAGACGTAGCTCGGCACCGGGCTTGTACGAATCAAACGCAAAGGGCCCGGTGCCGACGGGCTTGAGGTTGTAGGGATTTCGTGTCGCGTCTGTACCTGCGTAGAGGTGCGCGGGAAGGATTGGCGCTTCGGTCACATTCAGCTGTTGAAGAAACGCCGAGTATGGCTTGTAGAATCGAAACGTCACCGTTTGGGCGTCTGGAGTTTCGATACTTTTGACGGCGTCAAGCAACGAGGCCCGGGAACGAGCGTGGAACTTCGGCAGTGGGTCTTCAAATGTGTACTTAACATCTGCAGAGGAAAAGGGTTTGCCGTCGTGCCACGTGATGCCCTTGCGGAGTTTGAAGGTGTAGTCGCCACTGGATACTGTCCAACTCTCGGCCAACTCGGGAACCAACTTCCCGTTCTCATCAATCTCAACGAGTCCGTTGTACATAAGTTCCGACGCCGAGTGAACTGCTCCCGCAGTGGTGATCGCCGGATTCAGCTGGCCCGGATCTTGAGTGATAGCTGCGACCAGCGTTCCGCCTCGATCCGGTGACAACACTGGAGTCGGAGCAGCGGTTGTACTAGTGACAGCCGTTGTCGGAGGGGCGGAGGCCGATACTTTTGTGGTATTCGTTGCTTTTGCAACGGGTTTCTTGCCCGCTGCTTTTTTCGTAGCAGCGGAACCTGGCGAATGTGCGATAACTACAGTGAGCAGCACCCCTAACGCCAACAGCTCCGTTCTCCGCAGAAGTGACCGATGAGTCGTCATATCAAGGTTTGAGCGCATTTAAGAAACTCCAGTGCCGACTAGGGATGATTCGACACGCTACCTTTGACTCACGCGACCTACATGTCTAGTGCACATAGCGAAAACCTTGACCGTTCCCGAAATGCAACCGAATCGGCACTTCGGCCGCTGGCCACGGTAGTCACTCAGCGCTCGCGGGCAAGGTCCATGGTGTCGTATGCGCCGACTCGTGACCAACCGATTTGCGTGAAGGTAGGGTCCATAATGTTGCGACAGTGGCCCGGGGAGTTGACCCAGCCTTGGAGCATGGCGGCTGCGTTGGGATAGTTCCATCCAACATTCTCGCCCCAGGCATTCCAGGTGAACCCGGCTGCGGTGATGCGCGCACCGCCATCGGAACCGCCAGCACCCGTATGCGTCATGGTACCAATCTGCAACTGGTAACTCGATTGCACCCTCGCTGCTTCCTCCAACCGCGCATCCCAACTCAGCGCTGGAGCAGCGGCGAATGCCACAGCCCCGCATGACCGTCCTTGGCTGCGGACCTGGTTGACCATCGCTAACCAGGTTGCTGCGTTTCCACTTGCAACGGGGGGCTGGGTTGCGGGAATCGTCGCGACGGTTGTGGTTGTGGCGGGCACTGTTGCCACGGTAACCGGCACGGTCGAAGTATTCGTCGTGGTTGTGGTTGGGGGTGTTGTCGTGGTTGTTGTTGTCGGTGTGGCGGTCGTCGTGGTTGTTGGTGTTGTGAGCACTGTCGTCGTTGAAGCCGGAGTCAATGTTGTAGCTACCGTTGCCGCGACGGTGTTTGTAACGACGAGGGGCTGCAGCGTGGAACTGGCATTCACCGTCGCAGAAACCGTTGTTTGCTGTGTTGGCGCTTGAACTGTCGAAGAGGTCGTCGAAGCAGGAGAAGAACTCGTCGTGGTGGCAGAAGTAGCGCTCGCCGAAGGCACGACCAGAGCCAAAGCCGATGGAATCGTTGACAGAGTACTTGCGGGAACAGAAACCACTGGAGGCGCCGGTTGGACCAAAGGAGCATTCGCACCCGACGAAATGTTGCCCACCGCCGAACCAGGCGCAACCCGCTCAGCACTCGACGTGATCGTGGGTGACAACTTCGACCCACACGCGCCCGACATATGACGTGCGAGCCGTCTACTCAACACTTCGTAGTTTGCGCTCACACGAACAAATGATGTGCGCGCTTTGGATTGTGCTCGTCGACTTCGAGAGGTCTTCATCGGCTTCCATGCGGAACGCAAACTCGCCAGCGTGCCCGCGCTAGATCGATACATGGGCGCAAGAGCTCGCGGTGCGGTTTTCCCAATTCGTTTCAAGCTGAACCGAAGGTCATCGATGACGGCCGCGCCAGAAGCAAATGTTGTCGAGCGTTCATCGAACCGCAACCACGGAGAACCCTTGGCGGATTCAAGGCGGACAACGGTGCAATACCGGGAAACCTTCGAGACACGGAGAGATTTCGCCTCGGCGGGCAATGTGCCGACTAGCGCCAACCCCATCAATGCTGCGGCTACGAGCGCACCAACCCAAAGGGTGACACCGGTTTGCTGAGAAAGCCGAAAACTTTTCACTTACTGGGTATCGGCACCTCCACCCAAGAACTCGAGTCAAATTCTTGGGTTCAACATGACAACTTGATCTTCACGATGATTGCCGAGGAGCGAGGCAACTGAATGGGGCCGCTCAACTGCAAAAGGCCGTTTCCTTCGCCCGGGTTCATCCATGCACGTGGTGCACGCAACTACCCACACGCAGGCCCAAGACGCCAAATCGCCACCTACTGAATCCACCACCTAGGCAGAAGGCTGGACCGCAAGATAGCCTCCGTAAGCGAAACCAACGAAAGGAATCACGATGGCACTCAATGATTATCTGGCCGAAGAGATCACCCTCGACCATGCAGAAGGCCACCTCTCCCGACGAGAAGCCCTGAGGCTGCTGGTTTTGCTCGGTGTAGCTGTTCCCCTGGCAAAAGGTCTGCTCGATGCCGGTTCGGCCGATGCGGCAACCAAGAAGGCGGCGAAAAAGAAGCCAGCGGCGAAAGCCAAAACCCCTCCCACCACGCGACCAAAAGCTGTCGCAACAACTTCCACAACCGCACCCGCACCCACCCTGACCCAACCCACAACCACCACTGCGGCATCGTCCACGGCCGGTCGCTCGGTCACGCCAACTCCCGTGAGCTTCGCAGGACCTGTCGGTCAAATTTTCGGCAGTTTTGCTGGTGCCGAGAAGCCCAAGGGTGCGGTCCTGATTATCCATGAGAACCGGGGTTTGACCGACCATTTCATGGCGCTTCCCGGTCGATTCGCTGCCGACGGTTATTCAGCTCTGGCCATCGATCTCGCGTCACGCGCTGGCGGCACCGCAGCCGTCGCCTCCCAGATGCCCGCACCTTTAGCGAACGCCCGAAGCGAAGACCTAGTCGCCGATATGAAGGCTGGGTTGGATGAACTTGCCAAACGAACTCCCGGAGTGAAGATGGCGGTGACGGGTTTCTGTTTCGGTGGCGGCATGGTGTGGAGCCTTCTCAACGCTGGCGATTCCCGTCTGGCGGCAGGCGTTCCCTTCTACGGCACGGGTCCCTCAGACCCTGATTTCACCCGTTCCCCCAACACCGCCGTCATGGCGGTTTACGCGGAGCTCGATTCACGCGTGAATGCCAATCGCCCCGCAATGACCGCTGCTCTGGAGAAGGCCAAACTGGTTCACCAGATTGTGACTGCTCCCGGAGTAGACCATGCCTTCTTTAACGACACCGGTGCGCGCTATAACGCGCCCCAAACAACCGCCGTCTACGCCAAAGTCCTCGACTGGTTCGCCAAGCACCTCGCTTGACCCTGGATGAGGTGGCCGATCCTGGAAGGGGTGGCGGGCGGCTTCGTCTAGGTCATTGATTCAGCTCGTACCTTATTCAGCTCGTTTCCTGTTGGTTCCCTCCTCCTACCAACGCTTGCTTACTCAACCCGACTAACGCCGTCCGGGTTTCGTCCCGTCCTTGTGGTTGCGACCTTAGTTACAAAATGAGTCGGCAAACGTTGCCCCATGGTGACGTGTGCGGTGTCGTAGTCGATGGCCCACGAGCGTGGCCGCGGTTGCGCCAGAACCGACAAGGACAATTTGTTTCTCTTTGTAATCAATGTTCGCCGGCCACGATCGCAGGAGGACGTAAATCGTCGCGGCTCCCCGGTCAGGCGGGGCAGTTGAGATGCTGACAACTCAGCTGCCCCGGTTCAGGAAAACTGCTCAGCCAGCACAGGAACCTTTGTGGGCTTAATTCCTTACATCTAGATTATTGACACAATTGTATAGGCGATGTTAGGCTTATATCCCAATTCCTGGAACCCGAGGAGGAATGACAATGCTAAGGAAGATCGTTACTGGCGCACTTGTCTGCGTCGCAATCAGCCTGAGCGGAGCAGGTTCTGCCTCCGCCGCCGGTAAAGGTGCCACAGTCGACACGTACCCCGGCGAGTGGACGGTCATATCGGAGAACTGTAATCAATTGCCCGAAGGCCTCAATGTGTCTGGTTCCGGGACATTCAAGGATACCTTCTTGCCCAGCGGTGGCGTTGAGTCGCAGGGCCGAGGTACGGCCACGGACAGCGCCGGCAACACGTATGTTTGGCACTACGCCAGCCACTCCACGGCCCAGACCGGTGGCTTCATTGACCACTTCAACCTTTCAGGGTCCGGGCCAGCGGCGTATGTGACTGCGTTCCAGGCCGTGGCCACAGCCACTACCTTCGAACCCGTTTGGGTGCACGGCGACCCGTTCGATTTTGTGAACGGGACCGGTCGCTGCGACCCATTGTGACAAGGTGACTACGAAACTTCGGGTCGGCTTTCACTCGCTGGCCCGCAGTTTTGGTCAATCAGCCGGATTCGCGCGGCTGTACTGGGGAGTTATCGTCGTCCAAGGCGTTCACCTCTTCGAGCATGTCGTGCAACTCTTCCAGGTGTACGCGCTCGGAGTGCCCGACGACGATGCTTTCGGCCTGCTTGGGCTATTTTTCAAGTTCAATGGGACTGAGGAGTGGCTTCATCTCGTTTTCAACCTGACCTACCTGGCGTCGCTCGCTGTGCTCTTCGTTGGTGTCCTCGGGCTGTTTTACGATCGACTGTTATCGGGCGCGGTCATGATGGGCTTTGCCGTGTGGGGCCTGGGACTGGAGACCTGGCATGGAGTTGAGCATGCAGTCATCATCCGCAATGTGTTGCGCAACGGTGGGTGCCCGTGCCCGGGCATCGGCGACGTCGCTCTGGGGGTGACCGATACGCAGCTGCACTTCGTTTACAACGTTCTCGCTTACGCCGGCACAATCATTCCGTTCGTAGCCCTGTGGCGCGCCCACCGGATTCCACTTTTCGGTCGGTGGGAGCGTCGTCGCTTGAGTGCTCTCTCTCAACGCGCTGAATCACCTCTGATCGCCGGACAAACTGTTCACGGCTGAATCCGCAAACTCACGAACAACCGCAGCGACCGACGGTCAGCCGTTGGTTCCCCTACACCTCAACGAGGAGCTTGACCCTGACCGCGATACCAGTCATGTGGGCTTGGCTTGAGAGCGGCTCGAAGCTGCCGGGGCCGGTTGGAAGCAGCGCGTTGGGATTTGAGCCGGGGTTCGCCGCAGCGACGCGAAGCCGTGGACTAGCGCGGTGGCCCCAACCATGCACCATCGATACAACGCCTTCCATAAGATCATCATCGATCTCGAGAACCGATTCGATTTCACCGTGCGCACTGGCAACGGTCACCAGCGATCCATCCACCAAACCTTGACGATTGGCATCCTTCGTGCACATACAAAGTGGGTTCATAGTCCGGCCATGGCGTTTCATGCGCTCCACGTTGGCAAACCAAGAGTTATGCATCCAAGCATCACGCTTATGGATCAGCAACAGTTCACCCTCGCCACGTCGAGCAGCACCGGCCATCCCTTCGTCGAACAGCTCGTGACAGCGTTCCAAAGCTCCAGCGAAGGTAGGCGGACAACAATCGATCAGACCATCGGCGGTGTGCACCTGATCTTCGAAAAACGAACCTGGCAACGGCGGAGCTAGCTCCCGAGGCGCATGATCGGCTTGAAGATCCTCAAGTGACAGGCCGCTCCCCCGCTCCAGCATGTGCCGCCACTTCGACCACGGATCGGGTTGTTCTCCCTCAACCAGGCCATCAAACAAATTGGCCTTCCCCAACTTTTGCAAGAGTTGATGAGCAATCCACCATTCTGGACGTCGCTCGCCGCCAGGTTCCACTACCGCCGGCGTGTACTGAGCGAAGGGTCGAGCGCTGGTGCCGATGTTGACAATGTTGAGATCGTCACGCTCGTACATGTCGGTCGCCGGGAGCATCACGTGGGCAAACTCGCTCGTTGCGCTTGGATAGATATCGATAACCACAAGCAGTTCGAGCTGCTCGAAGGCTTTACGCAGCCGATCCTCACCGGCAATGGAGAGCAGCGGATTGCCCGCAACCACAATCATCGCCCGAATCGGATCGGCACTGTCGAGAATGGACTGCGACATCATCGTGCCCGGCAACGACCCTCGACGGAGAAAACCAAACTCTGTATCGCCATAACCCTGCTCGGGAACCCCAGCACCGGCGCGAGCATTGGGATAGAAGCCATCGCTTTTGAGATTCCCGCCAACTACATCGAGCCTGCCGGTCACAAACGAAAGCATGTGCACAAGCCAATACGCGAGCGTGCCCTGACGACCCATATTGATACCGGTCGACGCATGGACCGAGGCACGCGGGGTCACCACCCAAGCCGAAGCGAGTTCGCGAACCGTTTCGGCGGAAATTCCGGTAACTTCCGCAGTGCGGTCGGGTGGATACTTCGAAAGGTAGGCGCGCAGATCATCAATGCGACGACCATGGGAGGAAATAACTCTTGCGTCAAACCCACCCAACCGATCGATCTCGTGCAGCAGAGATGCCAAGAACCACACATCAGTATCAGGACGAATCAGCAACGTGTCACCAACTCCCTGCTCCGGAGTTTCGATGCGACGAGGATTTACAAAGACCAGTCGAGCGCCACGTCCAGCGGCCCGTTTCATTTCGCCGAGCACGTTGGGAATGGAATAAAACGAGGCCTGTGAAGCCCGCGGGTTCTCACCAATGATGAGGCAAAGATCGGTGTTGGCAAGATCAGGAATGGGGTGAACGGTGCTCGAACCGAACACGGCCTCGCTGGCCACGAACTTGTTCGCACAATCCTGCGTTCCGGAAGAGAATGCCCGGCGGATTCCAAGTGTGCGAAGCAGCGTTCCTGTATGGAGTTGGCCAAGGGCGTTAAACGCAGTGGGGTTTCCTACATAAGCACCAACAGCGTTGATTCCATACTTGGCAATGATGCCCTTAAGCTTCGTGGCGGTATGCGTAAGCGCCTCATCCCATCCCGCTTCGCTCCAGGTTCCATCTGGGGATCGCAGCATGGGGGTGCTCAGCCGGTCGGGGTCATGGTGCAGATCCACGGCGGCGAGACCCTTATGACAGGCAAATCCTTTGGTCACCGGATGCTCACGGTCGGGCACTAACTTCACGAGGCGCCCCTCTTCGACCTTGGCGATCAATCCGCAGCTCGGTTCACAGATACGACAAAACGTTCGGATCTCCTGGGAGTCTTGGGAGGGAGTCACTGTTGACTGTGCTCGTGACTGTGCTCGTGATTGTGCTGTTGATTCCATCGTTGAGTCTTTCGTTGTTCTTACTGAAGCTTCTAACCGTGCTCACTGGTCTGTCGAGGGAAGTGACGGTGGAGCGATTGGACCACGGTTCATGTGTCGCCTTGCGATCGTCATCTTCCATGGAAAGTCCTCGCAATACTCCTCAGTCGAGTCACCCAGTGCCGACAGTTAAATCAGACATGAGGAACTAAATCTATTTCGTCATGGAGCTGAACCTAGCTTCGAGCGACCTGCCATGTCCCATTGGATCGCAACAGTTCCTGCAAATCTCCCGGCCCTTTGCGTGCCGAGGCCTGCAACAACTGCCCGGACATATCTGAACCGTAGTCACTTCGCTCGACTGATCGGAAAATACCGACGGGAGTTGGCGAATGCGTATCGTGCGATAGGCGGGCTAGCGCAAACGCTAAGGATGGATCTTCTCGATGGGCATCGTGCACGAGCAAGGAACTCTCGCCCACCTCTGCCACGGAGACTATTCGTAACTGCCCATCGGTTCCCATTACAACGCCACGCTCGCCATCGACGCCAAATCGAATGGGTTGGCCATGTTCCAAATCCATCAACATGGCTGATCGATTGTCTTTGCCGGTAATCCCTTCGAACGCGCCATCGTTAAACACGTTGCAGTTTTGGAGAATTTCCACGAACGATGCACCCCGATGATTGTGGGCGGCACGAAACACCTTCATCATGTGTTTGCGATCCAAATCATGAGTACGCGCCACAAAACTTGCCTCGGCACCTAAAGCCACCGACAATGGATTGAAGGGATAGTCAAGCGATCCGAACGGAGTTGATTTGGTCACCTTGCCCTGTTCCGAAGTAGGCGAATACTGGCCCTTTGTAAGCCCATAGATCTGGTTGTTGAACATCAGGATCGTGAGATTCACATTGCGGCGCAGGGCATGGATGAGATGGTTTCCGCCAATGGATAGCCCGTCGCCATCACCGGTAATCACCCACACATCAAGATCAGGGCGGGCCAGGGCAATACCCGTCGCTACAGCTGGAGCCCTCCCGTGGATCGAATGGATACCGTAGGTGTTCATATAATATGGAAAGCGGCTGGAGCAACCGATACCCGAAACAAACACCACGTTCTCGGGCGCCACGCCCAACTCGGGCATCAACATTTGTACGGCCGTCAAGATGCCGTAGTCACCACACCCGGGACACCAGCGGACTTCTTGATCGCTCGTCCAATCCTTCTTCGACGTCAATGCAACCGGATCAAACCCCGTCGGGCCGACTACGTCACCCGAACGGACGGTGCCTTTTTCCGACCGGCAAGCCGGATCGGTAACACCTGGATCACTCATGACAGTTCCCTTTCGATGACGGCTTGTAACTCAGCGGCGGTAAACGGAATTCCCTGAACTTTCGAAATAGCTTTTGCCGGCACCAGAAATTCTGATCTGACCACCCGACAGAGCTGACCAAGATTCATTTCAGGAACAATGATCTTTGGGTACCGTTGAAGCACCTCGCCAAGATTCGCGGGAAACGGATTGAGGTGCATGAGATGGACCCATGCCACCTTGCGACCCGTTTGACGTACCTCGGCCACCGCGGCCTTAATCGCACCCCACGTTGAGCCCCAGCCGAGAACAAGCAATTCTGCGTCGGCATCACCGGTTACCTCAACGAGCGGAATATCTTTGGCGATACCGGCGATTTTGTCTGCGCGCAGATGAACCATCTTTTCGTGGTTCTCGGGCGTGTAACTAATGTTGCCCGAACCATCTTCCTTTTCGATGCCGCCAACACGATGCATAAGTGCTGGCGTACCCGGAATAGCCCATGGTCTCGCCAGAGTTTCAGGATCACGCAGATACGGCCAGAACTCCATCTCTCCATCTGCACGCATATGATTTAACTGCGTGGCAAACGGAACGGAGATATCGGGGAGTTGCGATACGTCGGGCAACTTCCATGGATGGGCGCCATTGGCTAGATAGCCATCGGACAACAAGATGACCGGTGTGCGGTACTTGAGGGCAATACGAGCCGCTTCGATCGCCGCTTCAAAGCAATGCGGTGGGTTGTAAGCCGCGACTACTGGTAGTGGAGCTTCTCCGTGACGGCCATAGAGGGCCATGAGAAGGTCGGCCGCTTCAGTCTTGGTTGGTAACCCCGTTGAGGGCCCGCCGCGCTGCACGTCGATGATGAGCAGCGGCAATTCAAGACTCACCGCGAGACTCATCGTTTCGCCTTTGAGGGCAACACCAGGTCCACTTGTGGTGGTCACGCCAAGATGACCGGCAAAGGCCGCGCCGAGCGCACTGCCGATAGCGGCGATTTCATCCTCGGCCTGAAACGTTCTTACGCCAAAATTCTTGTGTTTCGAAAGCTCATGAAGAATGTCAGAAGCCGGGGTGATCGGATAGGAACCAAGAAACACCGGAAGTCGAGCGCATTGCCCAGCAGCTACCAAACCCCAAGCCAAAGCGGTGTTCCCAGTGATATTGGTGTACTCCCCCGCTGGGAGCTTTGCTGGATCCACTTGAAACGGATGATCAAAAAGTTCCGTGGTTTCACCAAAGTTATAACCCGCGCTGAAGGCTGCTCGGTTCGACAAACGCACGAGCTCGTTCTTGGCGAACTTCTCATCAATCCATTCCATGGTCGAATCAATCGGCCTTGAGTAACACCAGGAGATCAGCCCGAGAGCAAAGAAGTTCTTCGAACGATCGGCATCGCGCTGTTTGACGCCCAGGGGAAGAACAGCCGCAATGGTAAGCGACGTCATGGGAACCTCCACCACCCGGTACAACGCAAGGCTGTCATCAAGCAGAGGATTTTCGGTGAACCCCGCTTTCGTGAGGTTCCGCTCATCGAAGGTATCGGTGTTCACAATCACCACTCCGCCGGGAAGCAGGTGGTGTAGATCGGCTTTGAGCGCGGCAGGATTCATGGCGATCAGAACCGTTGGCGCGTCGCCGGGTGTGGAGATTTCGTGATCAGAAATCCGCACCTGAAAAGACGAAACCCCAGCCAAAGTTCCGGCTGGGGCACGAATTTCTGCTGGGTACTCAGGAAATGTGGACAGGTCGTTTCCAAACAGTGCACTTACCGAGGTGAATCGATCCCCCGTGAGTTGCATCCCATCGCCAGAATCGCCGGCGAAGCGAATGACGAGATCGGTGAGATGCTCTGCGGGTCTTGCTGCTGTATCGGTCATGATCCCTCCGGGACACTCCTACGCTTGTGTTCGCAACCTACCCCTCTTAGCCGCACGATGTCGAGCAAATGCGAGAAATTCCATACGCGCTAGCCACGGAGCGGATGACAACTCCCTCGTCTTGCCTCTACCTAGCCAATGGGTGCAGATGACGCACGCAGTCCGCAACTGGTTTTGGCAAACGATCTCGGCGATCGAATTACCGAACAGTGGTCCTTCAGTTCTTCTAGCGGCGGCTTTGTTTGCTGCGGGCAAACGAATCTCGTCGATCGAATTACCGAGGAGTAGGTACAACCACGAGCGGCAAATTCTGTGGTTCCATTCCTAGCGTGATGATCTGTTTGGAGTAGCCGATGAAGGTGCCAATCGCATAGGTAATCTCGACGATCTCATCGGGCGCAAACAGCCTCTGGAGATCGGCGATCACCTGCGGTGGCGCATCGTGGCCACCGGCGAGGACAACATCGGCCCACGCAAGAGCCGCCTTGGTGCGTTCCGGCAGAACAATACTCCCAGCGTGGTCAGCAATATCGGCGACGAGTTCTTCGGTAAGTCCAGCCTCACGGGCCAGATCAAATCGGACTTGTTGTCAAAGTCCGCAGCGGTTGACATTTGCGTTACGTAACCGCATCGCCTCTTTGATATCCATGCCAACCACCCCACGACCGAGAAGCGTTGCATACATATGATCGAAGGCCGCGGTCAACTCGGGGGTGTGAGCTCGTGCGGTTCCAATATGTGCAGAGCTTTCGGCGCTGGCCGATCCGACGCGAGGTGTTGTAGACATGGGCTCAATCCTTCTTTGCACTCGTTGGACCCGATGGACCCGTTTGATCTGTTGGACCCGAAGGAACGGCCGTGCCGAGCGCGTTCTCAAATCGATGCTGGTTCTCCCACACGCCAAGCGCGGTAGTGAACGCCACGATCCCCGCTTCTCCGAGCAGGCGACGAACCGATTCCGCTTGCGCGTCGGTGATGGCGTGTTGATCGATCACGAACAGTTCCGCAAACTCGATACAGGCACGCTCCGATTCATCGAAAGATGGATCACTTGGCCATTGCGATAGCTTCTCAATCTTGAGCTCAGTGAGTCCAGCGATACGCGGTGCTTCATATCGTTGCGCTAATGCCTGGGAACAACGAAGTATTTGCGCCATACGCAACCGACACAGTTCGAGCAGTGGAGCCGGCACGTCGGAGGCCCAAATGGCTTCGATCAGTTTCGCGTGTGCGTCGGCGAGGGGAGGCCGCAACGAAAGCAGATCGTTAGTTGTTGTCTCCGAACCTGTCAACCAACCCATCCGTTGACCGTATCCCGAGCATGCGGTTCTTACACAATTCCCAAGTGTTTTTACGGACACCAGCCGACTGGTGAACAAATGCGACGGGATTGCTCATTTCGCTCTGTTTTCGCAGTTCGTGACTTGCCTAGGTCACATTGTTCACGAGTCTCCTAGCCGACCATGCGAGATTGGCCAGCCCAGAACGGGGCGCGGAGTTCGCGCTTCAAGATCTTGCCCGATCCAGTGCGTGGAATTTCGTCCATGAACGTGATTGATCGTGGCACTTTGTAGCTGGTGAGATGTTCGCGTCCATAGGCGATCACCGCAGCCTCGTCGAGTTCCACACCAGGTTGCTTCACGATCACGGCATGAACGGCTTCTCCCCATTCCTCCGATGGAATCCCAAACACGGCGACGTCAAGAACCCCGGGATGCATTTCCAGCGACGCTTCGATTTCCGCGGGATAAATATTTACTCCCCCGCTAATGATCATGTCCTTTTTGCGATCACAGATGTAGAAGTACCCCTCGTTGTCACGATAGGCGATGTCACCAACGGTGTGGTAGCCGCCAAGCCGTTCATCCTCTGCGTACTTAGCTTCGGCGTTGTGATAGGTCTCAAACATTCCTGCAGAACGCACGCACAACTCACCGGTGTGCTCCGGCCCGACTCCATCCACCACATTGCCGTCGTCGTCGAGCAACACAATCTCCACACCAGGCGCAGCCTGTCCACACGAGCCAGGTTTGCGGCGCTGATCTTCCGGCTGAAGAATGCAGTTCACGCCCATCTCTGTTGATCCGTACACCTCGAACAGCGAATCCTCAGGAAAGTCAGCCAGATACTTTTCCTTGAGCGCCATCGACCATGGTGCCGCGTTGGCGACCATGAGTTTCATCGACGAGGTGTCATAGCGCGCCTTCACTTCAGCGGGAAGACTGCAGATGATCCGAATTGGTGCTGGTGCAGCGAAGGTCGAATTCACCTTGTACGTATCGACGAGGCGCATCCAGTCTTCGGCATCAAATTTGTGTTGCACCACCGTGGTGTTTCCCAACAGTGCACCAATGCTCATAAATCCGCTCGGACCAGAGTGATACAGAGGACCGGTAGTGAGGTACACGTACTCTCCCTTCCACCGATACGTGGCCACCGATGCGGCGAGTTGCTCAGGCGTACCACGCCCGCGCCGCACCGCACCTTTTGGTTTGCCTGTGGTACCGGACGTGTAAATGACGGTGGCCGCATCGTTGGCGACAGGTTCTGCTGGGGCTTGTGTGCTTGCGGAGCCCAGAAGTGCATCCGCATCGAGCATGCCGTTCGGGACCACAATTTGGTGAAGGGCTGCGTCGTAGACAAGTACATGGGTAACTTTTGGGAGATCGTGTTTGATCTGCGCGATGAGATCCGCATAGGGAGCATCAACCCACACCACCGTTGCATCGCAGTTATCGATGACGTAGGTAGCTTCCTCGGCCGTGAGTCGGTAGTTGAGAAAGGTGTTCGTGACACCAATCTTGCGAGCGGCGTGCAGCATCTGGAGCCAACTCGCCGAGTTTTGCCCGCATGACACCACGCGACTGCCGCTCGACAACCCGAGTTCAAGGAGCACGTTGGCTAACGCGTTGGACTTTTCATCGAGTTGTTTCCAACTCCAAACGACGGGGGTTTGGCCGGGGCGATCGTCGATGATTGCGGGTCGCTCGGCGAGGGAGGGATTCTGGGCATGAAGCGTCACGAAGTCGGCCATCGCGGAATCTTCACAGACCTATGCCCTCACCGCAACCTGAATGCACACGAAACCAAAGCAGCGCCCGAGCAGATCATCATCTCCGAGGATCAGGCGAGCACATCGGTACGTTGGTCATGACCGCGACTTGAGACTCGCCGTAAGTGAAAAGTTACGCGCTGGGCTCTGATCCAACGATCGAAACGAAGCTCACGCAATTGCCTGGGGCACCGCCAAGGTTGTGGGTCATCGCTAGCTTCTTTCCAGCTTTGACCGCCGCCACCTGTCGTTCAACCGGAGCTTCACCGCGAAGTTGCAGCCAGCATTCGAACAGCATTCTCAGCCCACTGGCGCCAATGGGGTGGCCGAAGCTTTTTAGTCCTCCATCGGGGTTTACGGCGAGTTCACCGTCGAGGTCAAACGCGCCGGCCATCACGTCTTTCCAACCCTCACCGCGAGTGGAAAATCCGAGGTCTTCCATCAGCACAAGTTCGGTTGGGGTGAAGCAATCGTGCACCTCGGCCATCGCCAGTTCTTCACGAGGGTTACGCACGCCGGCCTGATGATAGGCATCCAGGCCTGAGCGTTCCACCTCACGAAACGTTGTGTAGTCATACGTTGGGTCGATCGGCCCGGCACCAGGTCCGGCGCTAAACGAAAGTGCTTTTACGAACAGTGGTTTGTCGGTGTACTTATACGCATCTTCGGCCCGAACCAAAATCGCTGCGGCTGCACCATCGGACACGCCTGAACAATCGAAGATACCCAGCTGTCCGGCGATCAGCGGTGAGGCACTAATGGTTTCTTTCGACACTTCCTTGCGAAACTGCGCGCGTGGATTGCGCGCCCCGTTGAAGTGGTTCTTCCAGGCGATTCGGGTGAGTACCTCTTTCATTTGCTCGTCGCTGAGGCCATAGCGTTTTGCATACGCCGGAGCGAGGTAAGAAAACGAGGCTGGCGCCGTGACCGTTGGGCTCGTGCCATCGTTGGGCGCATCGGAAATCACCAAACCGGAGTAGCCAGAGTCTTTCAACTTCTCAACTCCAACCGCCATCACCATGTCATAGGCGCCCGAAGCAACGGCATAACAAGCGTTGCGGAACGCCTCCGATCCAGTGGCGCACATGTTTTCGAGACGCGTGACGGGTTTGTAGTCAATCTTGAGCGGCCGGCTCAACGTGAGACCGGAAAGCCCCGAACCCATCGTTCCTAACCAGAACGCGTCGATATCGGCGAGCTTGAGGTTGGAGGAGGTGAAGCACTCTTGGGTGGCGTCTATAAGCAGATCATCAACCGATTTGCCCCAGTGTTCACCAAACTTGGTGCAACCCATCCCTACGATGGCCACACGATCACGAATTCCATTTGATGCCATGGTTGCTTCCTTTTCAAAGTGTTACGTGAGCAGACTTCTTTGTTATGGGACTGCGAGGTACTGAACTACAGGACTACAGGACTACAGAACTACAGGACTACAGGACTATCGATACCGGATTGCACCGGCATAGCTCGGAATCGCAACACTCAATCGCGAACTGGACGAGCCTTCCAGAAGTAATTGTGAATTCCTTGCGCCGTATTAAGCCGGCGAAACGTCATGGCCACTCGCTGCCCAATCGCCACATCCGCCGGATCAACATCGGTCATTTCACAGGTAAAGCGGCCACCACCGTCGTAATCGATGACCACCGCAACGACAGGCGGACTGAGGGTGAAGGCCAACCGATCGATGGTGTACGTAGCAATTGTGGCCTGCACATCGGCGAGCGGTTCGCCAATCATGTTGTCAACCGAATTGCAGTTCAAACAAACCCGCATGGGCGGCAAGTGGCGGGTCTCACAAGCCAGACAGCGTGAAGCGTTGAAGCCAAACTTCCACTCGACATTGCGCCCGGACGCGGTGGCCGAAAGACGATCAGGATCGGGCCGGCGGGCAGGCTCGCGCACCAACTCTCCCTTCCAGGTTAAGAACTGCGTGTACGAAAGGGAGGTATTCCCACCGGCGATTTGTGCCTGCACCGAAGGAGACGTTCGGGCCTCACGGAAACCGGCAAGGTTTGCAGTGGTTCGCCACACCAAAACATCCACACCATCAGCCACGCTGATTTGCACAATCGTTTCGTTGGCTCCGGCCCGGTCAAGCACGTCGCAAAGCACAAGCAGCGTGGCGCCCGCTCCAGTACTTCCAACTGAAGTGGTCAAGTCATCGACAAGCACCCCGGCACGCACGCCCACACTTTTGCCAATCACCCCAACAGCCCGAGCATGCACTCCCCCAACAACAAGATGATCAATCTCCTCGATCGTCACTCCGGCCTGCTTGAGTGCGTCGGTCAACGCTGCGGCGGCTAAAGGAACGTATTCGTTTTCGCCGAATCGTTCCTCCCACAGTTGCGAATTACTCGAACCCGGTTCGCGCCATCGGTCAAGGAACTCTGCCGTTGCCGTCGCATGGGCTATCAACTCGACCAGCGCATCGGCGGAACCGGTTACCAAAGCAACGGCTCCATCGCCCCCATTTGCTTCATCACTGCTTCCAGGTTTTCCTGTTCTCGTATCCGAAGCAACAACGAGTGTGTTGCCTGAACCGCCAACCGCCAGCAACAGGGCACCTACTGCTGAGCGAGGGGCTCCTCCGAAATCAAACGCAGCAACGGAACCATCCAAACCCAGCGCAGCGTGAACGGCAGTTGCATTGGTCTTGTCAAGGTAGGCCGGGGCCGATGTAGAAAACAGCAACGATTGCAACGGTTTGCTCGATGTTGCGGCCAAGGCGTTACGAGCGGCCTCCACACCCATCGAGGTCGTGTCCTCGTCGTAGGAGGCAACCGCTCGAGTTCCGCGTCCTCCACCCTGACCAAGCGCTTGCGCAATCAGTTTTCGGTCTAAACGGAAATACGGGAGGTATGCACCGTAGGAAACGATTCCGGCCATAGCAGTCCTTTCGCAGCAGTCGGCCTTAGCGTAGTGAGCTAACCGCAATCACACCAAAGCCAGTCAAATTCGGGTGCCTCCTGCCAGGGCTGGCAACGGTGTGTGAAGAAGCCGTAGCTTGATTCGACATCCGCCGCGACCTTTGCAGTATGTTCGCTTACATGAGTGCAAACCTTCGTAACTACACAAAGACCGTCTATGGCTTCGATCATGTAATCAAGCTCGTCCCCGACAAGGCTTTCGCCAAGCAAACGCCCTGCACTGATTGGAAGGGGGTCGACGTTGTTGGCCACGTGCTTGGTGGGTTGAAAGCTGTCCACTCCGCAGCTACTACCGGAGCCATGCCCAAAGTTTGGCCGAAGCCAGGAACAGATCCCGGCGCCACATGGGCGAAGCTTCGAGATCAAACGCTTGAGGCGCTCGATCAACCAGGAGCACTACACAAAGTGTCGGAGACATTCTTTGGACCAATGCCTGTCGATAGTTTCATTGCGGTTATGGGTGCTGATCTTTTGATCCACACGTGGGATCTAGCCCGAACCGCAAAGGTCGACGAAAGACTTGATTCGCAGCTTTGCAAGAGTGTCTTGGCCCTATGGAAGACATTCCCCAATGCGATGCTTCGCAGCCCCAACGTGTTTGGCCCATTGGTGAAGTCTCCGGTGGGTTCCGATGCTCAGACCAAAATGCTCAACTTCGTCGGACGAACCGTCTAGGAGAAGTCACGCTGCAGGGGAGAAGTCACGTTCTGTGGCTTTTCTCGGCCTGCTTCACGAGGCGCTGTTGAACTGTCGAGAAGCGAGACGCTGTTGGAATATCGACAAGCCGGGTTGGCTTAACGAGTTGACGTTAGGTAGCCGTGTAAGACCTCGGACTCATCGCACACTTCAGCCAAGCGCCGCTTCACCACATCACCGATACTGACGACACCAACAACTTGCCCATCCTCTACGACTGGTAAATGTCGGATTCGACGCTCAGTCATCACGCTCATGAGTTGTTCAACCGTGTCACGCGGTGAACAAACCACGACCTCAGTGGACATTGCTTGATCCACTCGTGCAAACAGTGCGTCGCTCCCACGCTCGGCAATGATCCCCACGATGTCTCGCTCACTGATGATTCCAATCAGTTCATGACTGGAATCCAGAACGAGCAGCGCGCCGATTCTGTGCTTGTGAAGCAGTTCCGCTGCTTCGCGGAGGATTGCTTGCGGGGCCACACTGATGACCTCGTGGCCTTTTGCTCGAAGTACTCCATCGATACGCATGGTTCACCTGTTCTTTCAGACCTGCGGCCGCACCGTACGGCACGCATTTTGCTGCAACGTAGTTAGAACTTGGTAACGCTTCTGTTCTTGATTGTAAGGCCTTTTGGGCCTCTAGGGAAGCCACAATTTGGTCGCAGTTGGGTAGCAAGGCTGTAACGACAGCCCCAGACTTGCCTTGATGTTGACCAGACATTTGATGCGGCTGTGAGTAGCCAAGCGCATCAATGAGCAATAGTGTCGATGCATGGCATACGCGACCAGGTCAATGCATGATGCGGATTCGCACATCTACGAGGATTTCGATTGGCTAAAACCCTTTCTAGATGAAGCCACCAACACAAAGGTTCCGCGTCTGTGGGAGGCCGCCAACGAATCGGAAACCGTTGGCATCGATTGGGCAGCCGCCATCGCCAAGCATCACGATCCTGCCTATCGAGCTGAGGACGCTTCGCAAATCATGCTGCGGAAAAACTTCAATGCCACAGGCTCGTGGCTGAGCGAAGACCGGCCTGGCGCGCTTGATTTGCTGGGATTTCGATCGCAGTTGGTGTTCGATACGTTTGCCTCGGCCAAGGCCATCGACATCGCCCGAACCAATGCGGCTCTTGCTGTTCGAGTAGCCGAGGGCCAGCGCAGGGCCATGATCGAATGGTGTTCCGTTGATGCGCGCTTACTTCCGGTAATCGTTGTACCGTTTGGCGATCGAGCCGAGGCCGTGCGACTCACCCGCGAAGCAATCGATGCAGGCGCCGGTGCCATTCAGATCAGCCAATACTGCCCACCCGGTTTCTCCCCCAGCCATATCGAACTCGACGCTGTTTGGGCCCAGTGCGCCGAAGCCGGAGTACCGGTGGTGTTCCATGTCGCTGGTGCCGGTGATTTTGTCATGCCGGGCGGCTACTTCAACAACGGTCTACCACCCGTTCCCGATTTTCACGGTGGTGACACCAATTTCAAGAGCATCGACTACCTGTCAATCCCGTACCCGGTCATGCAAGCACTAAGCGCGCTAATTGTTGACGGCGTGTTGATGCGTTATCCCGCTTTGCGAGTTGGCTGCATCGAAGTTGGAGCCTCCTGGTTACCTGGCCTGATGCGCAATCTTGATTCGGCCCACAACGCGTTTTCCCGCAACGAAGACCGGCTCAGGAACATGGATCTGTTGCCCTCCCAATACATTCAACGCCAAGTTCGAGCGACTCCCTACCCGCATGAAGACACTGGCTGGATTATCCAGAACACCGGACCTGAAGTGGCCCTGTTTTCCTCCGATTTCCCTCACGTTGAAGGCGGGCGGAATCCCATCGCCCGATTCGAACGCTCCATGGACACAGCACGCTTGAGCAGAGACGACAAACAGCGGTTCTATGAGGACAACTATGTTGATCTGCTCGGGCCGGTCTTAGCTCGCCGAACGCTCCTGTGACGGCATGCGTTGGTTCTCCCTGCATCAACAGGTCCATCGGACACACACACCGGGCGCTGTCCGCTACGTTTTGACCTATGCCTGAAGATCCGTATCCGACCTTTCCTGGCCAGCTGCCCTACGACACGGTTCGCTCAATCCCCGAGGAAAGGGCGCATCGAAAAGCCGTCGCAGCCCGGGGCTACCAGATTTTCGCGTCGATGCGATGGGGACAACTAGGGGACGGCCACGTCACCGCCCGCGACCCAGAACATACCGATCGATTCTGGGCGCTTGGGTGGGGCATCCCGTTTCACGCCGCCACGCCCGATGCACTGGTACTCGTAGGCCCCAACGGTGAGGTCACTGATGAAGCGGGCCACCCAACCGGCGGGGTAAACACTGCTGGCTATCACATCCACGCTCCGCTCTACCGGGCTCGACCCGACGTGATGGGGGCAGCGCATACCCACACGCAACACGGCACACCGTGGGCGGCGAATGTGGAACCGTTTCGGGCTCTCAGCCAAGAATCGTGCGCCTTCGTGTTTGATCAAGCACTGTTCGATGATGAAGAGGTCGAAGTGCTGTCAACCGCTGGCGGAGAGCGGATCGCTAAAGCGCTCGGTGCGAACAAGCTTTGCATCCTGCGCAATCATGGGCTCTTGACGGTCGGCCAGACGGTGGAATCAGCCGTTGGCTGGTTCGTGATGGCCGAACGGGTGGCCGAGGTTCATGTGAAAGCACCGAAGGGCAAAGCCATCACCGACGATGCCGCCAAGATTGCCGCAGAGACCCTCGCACCTGATTCAGTTGGGTGGCGTATGTATCAGTGGCTCGACCGATCCGTCATCTGACCTGAGTGGTTCCAGGTCACCTGGAATAGGATTCCCTCGAAAATTTTGCTACGAAGTAATCCAACGGACCGATCTGTTACTCGGAGGAACTCATGATTCTTGAATCGCTTGATGTCAACGCAGCCGCATTCCAATCTCGCACTGGATGGGAAATAAAACCCGAGGGCGCTTGCAAAGGTGATGCTTGCGTGCCGCTTCCAGCCGGTTCGCTGGTGGACGGCAAATTAGATGCGCGCATATTGTCTGAGAAGTTAGGCATGTCGTTGATTGCTGACGAGGGCCAAAACCTTTGGGCCCTTGGACCCGAGACGGCAATCAATGGCAGAGTGCTCACTTCCGCAGTCGCCCCGGATATCTCGCTTCCTGACCTCGACGGGAATCTTTTCCGATTGGCCGATTTGCGGGGTCGCAAGGTGGTGTTGGTCTCTTGGGCCTCTTGGTGAGGCTGTCGACTAGATCTGCCCGTGTGGCAGGCACTTCGCACCCAGCTTCTCCCCCAGGGCATCGAAATCGTTACTGTTGCGCTTGATACTGGCGGCGCTGATGCGGCTCGTCAATGGATCGAAGCAGCGAAACCCGAGCACCCATCGCTGATCGACGCCGCGCATGTTTTGGATGAGTTGCTCGGATTCGTGAACGTTCCTAATGCGATTTGGATCGATGAGAACGGCATGATTGTTCGGCCGTCGGAACCAGCGTGGCCCGGCAGCACACCCGTGCTCGATTTGTTGAAGGACGAGAACTTCTTCAACCTCCCACCGGCGCAATTGGTGGTTCGAGAACAAATAGCAGGTATGCATATCAATCCGCAGCAATACCTTGACATGATCCTTGACTGGGCCGCCAATGGCTCAGCCAGCAAATTTGTGATGACCCCGTCGCAGGTAATTGAACGATCCCAACCACGTTCGCTCGACGATTCATCAGCCGTCGCGCATTTTGAACTGGCCCAACATCTCCATCGTTCAGGAAAGGCCGAGGCCGCCATCGCGCACTTCCGCGAATCGCATCGGCTGCAGCCCAACAACTGGACCTACAAGCGTCAAGCCTGGAATCTCGAAGCCGGGGATCCACTCACCGGTAGCCGCTCCTTCGAGGGCAACTGGCTCGATGACGTAAAAGCCATCGGCGCCGAAAACTACTACCCACCAATCATGGCGTAGTGCAGTTAGCGGGTTCCTACAGTTTCACCGCAGCTAAGGCGTAGCCGGTTACCCGATCAGCGACCGGCTCCAACGAGAAGACCATGCGCTCCACCTGTCGGGCAAAGCACTGGATCAACCCAACATCGGATTCCGGGCCTGCCTGTAATACGAAGGTCTCCATCAACGCTTGCGCTTCGCCAACCCCGCCGACCCGAACACCAAGGATTGCCTCGTATTCAGCACAGGTTGCCGCATCAAGTTCTGGTCCAACGACTTCGGTTTGGAGAAGGCATTGCGCGAGCAATCCTGTGGCATGTTGTTGATAACGGCCCAGGCCAGTGGCAGGCGGGAATTGGTCGAGTGCATCGGTAAGCATACGGATCATTGGCTCGATCCGGCTCGGTGTCATTGGCTTTCCTGACGTTGGCGCTTGCGGCATATTGACCGGAACGCCCAAACATTCGCTCAGTGCCCATACCAATGCTCGACGTTGCATAAGGTCCCACCATAAATACTCCAGGTGCGGTGATCCGGCCTGGGGCTCCACCATCGGCCCGGCCAGGGCCATAACCCCAACGAGGGCGAACACCACGGTATGAAAACGCAATGCAGCCACGTCGATTGGTTCGCCGGTTACTTCTTGGTAGTGACGAAACAACTCGGTAAGTTCGGCACCCAACGGTTCAGCGGGATGGCGCAAACGCAGTGCGGCGAGATCCATCAGGGGATCACCAATCAAACACGTCTCGAAGTCATACAACGCCGTGATTTTGCCGTTCTCATGCAAAAACTGTCCGGCATCCCAATGCACAAACGATGCGCGCGTACGGTTCTTCGGTACGTTTCTTCGCGCCCAGGCAATCGCAAATTCGATGAGCGGTTCTGGCGCAGCCTTGGTACGCGCATAGAGCGGCATATACGCGTCGAGCATCCCGAGGCCAATTTCTTGAGGGGTGCTGGGGAGATCTAAGCCGATCGCTGCGAAGGTCGCCGGATCGAGTTGGTGCATACGGGCCAGTAGCGCCATGTGTTCCTCGGCAATAATCCGTTGATCATCGCTTGGGCCGCTCATGGCTCGGACCCCGGGCACCGCCTCCATCACAATGGCCAGAGGATCAGGGCACATCCCACATACATGCGGGACGGCAACACGCCTGCTTCGAGCACCGTCAAAATGTCCGCCTCGCGTTGCAAGCTCGGAAACGGCAACACATCACTTCGGCGGTCACCGCGAAGATGCAGCTTCAACAGCGGCTGATCATCACACTCCACATCAACAAACCACGCCGGACGCCACCGTGACAGCCGCTTCATTTTCACCACACGTCCGCCCGTTAGCTTTTCGACGAATGCCGTCGCCTTGTCTTCCTCGCTTAGCGTTGCATCCATGGGAACTACCTCGATCGTTGATCACGTTTGGTCTGATTGGGTCAAGAGTTCTCGTGCCACACCGCACTGATGCGCCAAACGAAAACTTTCTGACACTTGTGTCAAGAACAGTAGCGACGAGATTCAGCGCTTCCCAATCCCGTCGGTTTCTCATTGGTCGCTCCCCCGATCACACTCCTGCAACTCGCTGCTCCCGTTGATTCCAAGTTGCTCAGGACGTGGCTAAACCTTGGTTCTCCGGTCCTGTTTGCCTCCAACGATCAATGCCAGCGATCATTCATGGCGACCGTGGCTAGACATTGGTTCCCGTTCTCGTTGCTTGCCAACGTTTATTGCCAATCCAGGACGACGTTGATCACCACGTTTTGGAGGTTACGTATCGAGTAAGCCCCGAGAAATGGACGAGGCAAGAGACGGAGTCAATGGCAGCCGAGGTAACAGTGTTGCTTGTATCGCGTGGTAGGTGTCGGGTTTGCCAGACCACACGGTGGTAGCGGGTTGGTTTGCCGCATCCAATTGCGCCCACCACGATCCTCCCGATCGGTCGATGAAGACCTGCGCGGCAAGATCCCACCATTGGCGATAGCGGTTTTCGTCGTCGACATCCCCGGTAGCCCGGTGCAATGCTGCGGCAGCGGCGATGGCTTCGCACACCACCCAATGCAAACGATCCTCAACAACGGGTTTGCCGTCCCAATCGGTCGTGTAGAGAAAACCATCGGCTTGCCAACCGTCACTTGCCGCTCGTTCGAACAATGATCGTGCCGCTTCGAGGAGCCATTGCCATGAATCGTTCTCAAGACCAGCACCATCACGCCCTGCACCATCATGCCCTGCACCATCAAGCCCTGCACCATCAAGCGATGCATGAAGATGCAAACACAGTCGGGACCATTCAAAGCCGTGACCGACGGTGGATCCATAGGGGCGAAACTTGTGTGCGGGATCTTCGCGGTTATATTCGGGAAGCTCATTCCAGGTGGCATCAAAATGCTCGGGGATACGCCAGTTCCGTGCTCGGGCCCGGGTGTTGATAAAGAACGAGGCGATCCGCAGCCCGCGGGTAAGCCACGCCGAATCGCCCGTCACATCAGCCGCAGCCAGAAACGCTTCGAGCATGTGCATGTTGGCATTCGCGCCACCATAGGGTTCCATCTCCGTCCAGTCACGAGAAGCGACATCGCGCACAACACCATGTTCTTCATCCCAAAAGCGTTCCATAACCACAGTCGTTGCGTCATCAAGCAATTCCTCTGCACCCATACGACCGGCCAGCGTTGCCGAAGATGCCGCCAAAATCACAAACGCATGCTCATAAGCGCGCTTCTCACCCCGGTTGGGCTGATCGCTGGCCGAGTACCAGCCGCCATTGATTTCGTCGGCCAAAAGGCTTCGCAACGCCGTAATGCCGTGATCAATCAGTGGCCCGCAGCCAGGGATACCAAGCAGCGCGCCAAGTGACAAAACGTGGGTCATACGGGTGGTGATCCAGGTTTCCACCGGACGGTCCAGCACAGCGTTACCCACACCATCGAGCCAGGCAAACCCACCACCGGGATGCACCGATCCGACACTGAATTGCAGTAGCCGTTCCGTCTCGTTTTGTAGCCAGCCTTGGTGCGCTGAGCGTGACACCCACTGGCCACCCCGATGTAGCGATGGGGCTTCTGGGCCACCGAAATGTTGCTTGTTCACCTCACTCATCATGTCACGCACCTTGGCTGTTCACTTCCACGGGTCCAACTCATTCGCTAGTACAGAGGCGCTCAGCAATTCGAAAGCACCAGACCATCGTCTCGTGACGACGGTCTTACAGCCGATGAACTTTACAAAGTATCTTAGGAGCGCCTAAAGTAATCGGAAGAGATGGATTCTCCATCTCGATAGTTGCGGCAAAGGACAGGAGCAGGCACATGGGCGAGAGTTTTCTCATCACGTTGCGCGAGGGGCTTGAGATCGCTCTTGTTATTGCGATACTCGCTGCATACTTGGTCAAGAGCGGCCGATCTTCGATGTTGCGTTCCATGTGGATCGGGGTGGTTGCCGCCGCCGGGGTTTGTGCGGCAACGGGAATCACTTTTCACCTGCTTGTCGGAAACTTCGAGGGCAAATCCGAACAGTTCATCGAAGGCGCACTGGCCGCTTCTGCCGCCGCGGTACTCACGTGGATGATTTTCTGGATGCGAAAACATGCTCGTGGGCTCTCGAATGACTTGCGAGCCAAGCTCGAGGGCGCCACCACCGGCAAGGCCGTGACCATCGTGGCCTTTGTTGCCGTGGCCCGTGAAGGTTTCGAAACCGTTCTATTCCTTCTCAGCGCGGAGAACGGAACCAGTTCAGCCGCCTCAGTTGTCACCGGCGGCATCCTCGGGCTGATTGCCTCGTCCGTTCTCGGTGTCCTCGTGTACAAACGGGGCCAAAAGCTAAGTCTGCAGACGTTCTTCAAGGTAACGGGCCTTTTGCTCATCATGTTTGCCGCCGGTCTAGTGGGCAAAGGTTTCCATGAATTCCGTGAGTTCTTCGGGTTCGAAACCGGACGCCTTATCACCCCACCGGTATGGAATCTCGCCGATGGACCATTTGCTTCAGGAAAACTGTTCGACTTCCTTAAAGGCTTCTTCGGCTGGGCCGCGGACCCTGAACCGATCCGTGTTATTGCTTACCTCGCGTACCTTGTCCCGGTTCTGTGGCTCTTTCTCAAAAGCCCGAAACCCAGGGCTACTGCTCCGAGCGGAGCGATAGCAGCGGATACATTCCAATCAACGGTCGGCTAACCCAAGGTTTGAGCAGGATTTGTGCAGTAAGAACGTAGAAAACCCAACCAATATAAACACATAGCTTCCGAACTAGGGGTTCCCGCAGCTTCTGCTTTCCAGTAGATAGTTTTAACATTCACGGTTGCACGCAGTGTTAGCGTTTGTTCCATGCGCTAAAGCTGGCAATGCTCTCGGTTCCCGGCACACGCAACCACGGCCAGGGGTAAACCGCTGTTGGCTCGATGACGTTGGCCCGAGCCCGCCAACCCGGAACCGGCGCATAGGTGGTAGCGAGTTTTCTACCGGTCAAGATGTCGACGGGATCCCCACAGTGAATTGTAAGTTCACGTGTCTGTGCCAGTTCGGCCAACCGTTCGGCGAGGAACACCAGCCGTTTCCCCGAGAGTGAAAGCCGGCGAAGCAGTGGCTCATCAAAGACGAAGATCACCGGCAATTCTGGATGGGCGCACAGTGCCGGATCATCGTCGCCCAAAGACTCTGCGGTGATCCAAACGGCTTCGGGCTCGCCAGAGATACGCGGTTCAAGCGGCCCCGATACCGTCGCAGGATTTTGAAGGGACCTGATCCGGGTGTCCTGAGGCGCGGCGACGAGGGTTTGTTCTACCGGCCATTTTTCGATCGGGCAATTGTTGCGATGCACGCAGCTCTCGCACATTCTTGGCGCTCGTTTTTCTACCTGCCATCGAGCAAAGCCATAGGGTTTTCCGGTACCGGCGCCCACCGTCCACTGCCACCCTAAGCGGTTCGCGGCCCGGGAACCATCGAGGAGATGCTGAAAGAACCGATCTTCACCCTCACGCCATTTGGCTCCATGGCGCACCGTCCATTGTGAGGCCATCCACATTCGGGTTTGGTTGACCATCCAGCCGTCGGTTTCCAATTCATCAAGCACACTGGCCACACAGTGCATCGATCGGTCCCACGGATCATGTTTCACGCCGGGCTCTACGGGCTGGTAACGAATCGGTTTTTGCATCGCTTTCCCTAAGCGCGCATAGGTATGGCGAGCGTATTCTTGCCACAGCAATTCGTCGCGGAATTTCTCCACATCCCGCGATGGGCCCTTCGTTGCCGCCCACACCCTCGGCAGGGATAGATGCCCGTGGCGGATCCACGGCGAAAGCGCCGAAGCACCCCGCCTCTGTACTGGCAACACTTCACTGCGTTTCGCTGCGTAACCCGTTACATCGAAGGCTGCCAGCGCTGCATCGGCTGCTCTTTGGGTGCCCCGAAACCGAGGCGAAGCAACTGGCTCATCAGAACAGAGGTGCCCCAGATGATCCTTTACCCAAGCCGTTTCCTGCCCCGCAATCGGGTTACCCAGCCTCTGATTGTTAAGCGCCGGGTTGCTCAGAACCGGGGAGTTCACTGTCGGTTTATCCACTGTCGGTTTGTCCACGGGCGGTTTGCTCGGTTGCGTCGAATTATCAGCCATGCCAAATCACACAGCAAAACTAGAAGCAAGGGCCGAGGTATTGGTAGTGGGTTGATTGCGTGGTTACCGCAAGGGCTCGGGGCGCAACTACCGTCGAGAAGTCATGCAAACGGTTCTGATTCTTGGTGACCAACTCAATCGCAATTCGGCAGCGCTCACGAATGCTGACCCCGCTACCGATCGCATTTTGTTTGTGACCAGCCGGTCGCAGTTGGCGGGCAAACGGTGGCACCGACAGCGCCTGCACCTGATCCTGGCGGGCATGGCGAAACTGGCCCGGCTCCTGCGCGCTGAGGGTTTTGTCGTTGATGAACGCTTAGCCGAAACGCTGAGCGCTGGCATTGCCGAACATCGATCAGCGTTTGCTCCGAATGAGATCGTGGCCATGTCACCCACCTCATGGCGTGCCGTTGGCATCCTCGAAACTGCGGGCGTGCGTTTGGTTCCCAATGATCAGTTTCTTTGTGACGCAACAACGTTTGCCGCCTGGGCCGCTACCCGAAAAAGCCGGTTACGGATGGAAGACTTCTATCGATGGCAGCGCGAGCGGCTCGACGTGTTGTTGGAACCCGATGGCCAACCGTGCGGTGGAAAGTGGAACTACGACGCGGAGAACCGAGAACCACCGCCGAAGGACGGCAGATCCTGGCCCGAACCAGAGCTCTTCCCACTCGACGATGTCGATGTGGCCGTAAGCGCACGTATTGATGAGTTGGTACCACAAGCATTCGGGGCTCCGTGGTGCGGGTTGTGGCCAACAACTACCGATGAGGCCTTAGCTCGTCTCGATCGGGTCGTTACCGAAGTACTCCCCCATTTTGGACCCCATGAAGACGCCATGATGCACAACCAATGGCACCTCGCGCACACGCTGCTGTCATCGTCGCTCAATACCGGTTTGTTACATCCTGCGACGGTTATCGAACGAGCCCAAGAGGCGTATCGATCCGGGGCCATTCCGTTGGCCTCGGCTGAGGGTTTCATTCGCCAAATCATTGGTTGGCGCGAATATGTGTGGGGACTGTATTGGCTGTGGATGCCCGAATACGCAGAGATGAACGAACTCAATGCCCAAGCATCAATTCCTCCAGCATTTGTAGGCGCACCTACAAAGATGCGTTGCGTTTCACGTTCGATTGCCGATATGTACGAGCGCAGCTACGCCCACCATATTCAACGGCTCATGGTCATGGGAAACCTGGCGTTACTGGCCGATGTCAATCCCCAAGCCATGACGCAGTGGATGTGGGCCGGCTTTATCGATGCGGCCGAATGGGTGATGGTGCCCAATGTGGTGGGCATGTCATTGCATGCCGACGGCGGAAAAATGGCTACAAAGCCCTATGCCGCTGGTGGGGCCTACATCTCCAAAATGAGCGACTATTGCAAAGGTTGCGCCTATGACCCCAAAAAGCGCACGGGTGACACAGCTTGCCCGTTCACCACGCTGTACTGGGATTTCCTGGCCCGTCACGAACCACGGTTCAAAACAAACCACCGAATGGCCCAACCCATGGCAGGCATGCGTCGGCTCTCCGATCTCCCCGAAGTTCGTAAGCGTGCCGAGCAAGTACTCGCCATGCTCCAAGCGGGCACACTCTAGTGTCCTGTGCCAGACCAAGCACCTACGACACACTTAGACCCCACTTCAAACGACGCAGGTCACGACCGAAGCGCACAAGGCCGCTGGTTCTCTTCCGAGTTCTTCACGGTCGGGGAAGAACCCGTTGCAGGATTTGCAGCGGTTAGCCATGGGTCGGTAACGGGGCGGTTGTGCGGATTGGCTCCTCCGCAAAGTAAACGCTGAGAGATCTTACAGAGAGGTCTTGGCTGAGGGACTGCTGAGTGAGCACCAAGGTTTTTGCCCCTCTGCAGTAAAGACCTCAACGAAAGAAGCCGAAGGGTCACCATGAGCAATCTCCCTGAAGCGAGACAAGCTTTACCCTACAGCGAGCTGTTGCAATTGGCATGGGGAGGGCTCGGTGGTTTGATGCTCGCTGCAGCCGCCTTCTCCGGTTCCGTTTTGGCAGCACCCAAGCTGCTCTTTTGGTTTGTTGTGGTCGCCGCAACACTGTGTGTTTTTGCTTCGCTCGTCACACTTCGCGTTGCGGTCGCCGACGGGCTCCCCGAGCTTGGATTGCTTGCCAGTTACAGCTTCGCGCTCTCAGCGCTTCCCCTAGTGCACGGCATCACCACACCTGGAGTGCTTTTCGCTATGAACCCAGCGACCATGTCTTCGGTGCTTTGGGCCACACCCGTTGCCAGCGTGTCGATTCTTCCCCTGCTATTTCCAGGAGCCCGATGGTCACGAAGTATCCAGAGTTCTTGGAAATCCCTCGTTGCTATTCATCTTGTGGTCACCAGCGCGCTTTGCGTTGGTTTGCTTGTTCGGCCAACGTTGCTTCCCGCTTTTGACATGCGTTCTCCAGGCGCCGTGGTCGTCGCCGTGTTTTCTATCATCGTGAGTCTTGGCCTTTCGAAGCGCCACATCCGCCTCGCTCAAATTGCTGGGTCTGCCGCTCCGTTGATTGTTGCGTGCGGCTTTGTGCTGACGGGTATCTCAAATTTGGTGTGGATTGCCCCCGGTCCATTTTCTATAGCCTTTTGGTTGGCTCATGTTCTCGATATCGCTGGAGTGTTCGTTCTTACCATCGTAAGCATGCGTGCTTATCATCAGCGCTCAGACCTTCGAGCCATTCTCAGGCCAGTAATCGCTCAAACTCCGCTAAGCGCGCTTGAACTTGGGCTTGATCCAATTGTGCATCGCTTTGTGGCTTCGCTCGAGACGAAGGACCCCATTACTCGTGATCACGTCGTACGCACCGCAGTAATGGCAATGCGTGTGGGCGAACGCTTGAAGCTCACCCCGCAAGACCTTCACTTTCTAGGTTTGGGTGCATTACTGCATGACATTGGTAAGATCTCGGTACCCGATGAGATTTTGCAAAAGCCCTCACGACTCACCGATGAAGAATTTCGGCAGATGAAACGTCACACCGAATACGGGGAACACATGGTGAGCACCTCCCAATCCTTGGAACCAATCCGTTCTATTGTGCGCGGACATCATGAGCGCATCGACGGAAATGGCTACCCCGATTCACTGCGGGGCGAAGAGATTCCTCTAGCCGCTCGCATAGTAAGTGTTTGTGACGCCTATGACGCAATGGCCAACACGCGTCAGTACCGCGATGGTATGGGTCGAGACAAAGCCGTGGCGATCTTGCGCGAGCATTCGGGTTCGCAGTGGGACCCCCAAGTTGTTGAGGTGCTTGTTGCCATTGTCCAAACCGAGAAGCTCAACAGTGCCGAACTTGACGGGGTTGGCCGTTTGCCAATGGACCATCACGATCAGCACGATCAGCACGATCAGCACGATCAGCAAGATCGGAAAACGCTTGCGCACGAAGCCTTTTGTGGCTGCCTTGAAGCGGTGCCAAAGGAACTGGCGGATTCATTGCAGTAGAGACTGCTGGCACAAATTCGACGTAATCACTCGTTTGGCTTTGTTCCCAATTCGCGACTTGCTAGGTCTCATTGTCCAGCACCCTGTGTCGCAGTGACACGAAACAGAGGCTCAACAGCGAGGTTGTCCCGAAGTTTGTTGCCGCGCCTGCCTTCACCATTGCAAGCGGTTGGGCCCATGAGCGCTAGTCCGATCGAAGGCGAGCTCAGTCTTCGTAGCGGCGAACGGCGGCTGAACGGCCCTTGATTGTGGTGCCCTTCAGTACGTCAACCACATGATCAACGGCATCAGCGGGAACACCAACGATTGAGTAGTGCTCAGTGATCTTGATTGGACCGATCTCTTTGCCGCTCAGATTTGATTCATTGGCAATCGCTCCCACAAGATCGCCCGGGCGAATACCAGCAGCCCGGCCAACGCCTACATACACCGCACCTACATCGCCCGGATCAGGACGGGAACCACCAGAGGATCGAGCAGGCCGTTCCGATCGTTCCGGGCGACTTTCTGAGCGGTCGGGGCGGTCACGAGGTGGTGCAGCATTCCAGGAGGGCGCCTGTTCCCGATCATTGCCGCCGGTGTACGGACGATCACGGTCACTGCCACCACGGGCCGGTGCACGATCAAACCCGCGATCAGAGCTGCGATCAGGCGCACGGTCAAACGAGCCACGATCCGATGATCCAGACCGGCTTTTATCGGCCTTGGTTGGCCAACGCTCCGCCGCGCCAGCCTTACTGGAGCCATAACCAGACCCAGAAGCCGGGCGAGACCCGCGATCAGAACCGCCACGATCAAGGCGATCCATCACATCAGGAATCTCTTTTTCGTTGACGGTTGCACCAGTAGCGGCATGGGCCAACTTGATAGCGGCCAACGCCACGGCACGAAGATCGATCTCTTCACCAAAAGCATCAAGTACCGGCGAGTACTTTTCGAGGTCTTTCGACTCCATCATTTCGCGTACGTTGGTAATGGTTACTTCGATTTGGCGTGCACGAAGATCGGCGACCGTCGGTACCTTTTCCACAGCAATTTTTTGCTTGGTAAGGCGCTCAATATTGGAGAGCAACCGTTGCTCTTTGGGCTCAGCCAAGGTGATGGCCACGCCCTCACGACCGGCACGACCAACTCGACCAATGCGGTGTACATAGGATTCCGGCGCAGCAGGAACGTCATAGTTCACCACATGGGTGAGCTGATCAATATCAAGCCCACGAGCGGCAACATCGGTGGCGATAAGCAACTCGGTTTTGCCATTGCGTACACGAGTCATCACTCGGTCACGTTGATCTTGGCTCATGCCACCGTGAAGGGCTTCAGCTTTGTAGCCACGACCCGTCATGGTTTCGGTGAGCTGATCAACTTCGTGGCGGGTACGACAGAACACGATCGCCGCAGCAGGAGCCTCAATATCGAGGATGCGCCCAAGTGCTGCAGCCTTGTGTCCGCGCTGCATGTAATAGGCGGTTTGGCGGACGAGGGCCTTACCAGGCTTGGTGTCGCCGAGACCGATTTGGATCTTGATGGGGTCACGGAGATGGCGCTTGGCAATCGAATTGATCCGGGGTGGCATGGTGGCCGAGAACAAAACGGTTTGACGTTCCGTTGGTGTAGCCCGAAGAATTTCCTCAATGTCATCGGCAAAGCCCATATCGAGCATTTCGTCGGCCTCATCAAGCACGACCATGCGCACACTGTCGAGGGGCAACGTGCCACGAGCGATGTGATCGAGGGCCCGGCCAGGAGTTGCAACTACAACGTGCACCCCGTCACGAAGGGCATCGAGCTGACGGCCTATCGGCTGACCGCCATACACGGGAACGACCTTGGCACCCAAGTCGCGTCCGTACTTGTACATAGCTTCGGAAACTTGTACGGCAAGCTCGCGGGTTGGGACCAGAACCAGCGCAATGGGCTCGGGTCGACGTTTGGATTTTTCGACCAGTTGCAGAATCGGCAAGGCAAACGCCGCAGTCTTACCCGTACCCGTAGCAGCCTGACCCACCAGATCACGCCCATCAATCAACAACGGAATCGTTTCACGCTGAATCGGCGTCGGTTCCTCATAGCCAAGGCCGATAAGTGCCTTCAGTAACTCTGGGCGCAGACCTAAGGAGGTGAAGGACGGCGGCCCAGCAACCACGACAGGGGCAACCTCATCGGGCGCCTGTCCCTCATACCCTTCGACGGTATCGTCAAGTTGGGCCGGGGTTGGGTCATCGTGTTGTGGGTCGGAGGCGATATCGTCTTGCAAGGCGTCCAGGATAAACGACCAGCGAGGTCCATATTCCTAAAGTGTGTGTGGCGTTCGCCCGCACCGCTTGACCAGGGCGGCCCCCAATTCCTAAAGTGTGTGTGGCGTTCGCCCGCACCGCTTGACCAGGGCGGCCTCCCAAACTGGCTACGGTTGAAGCCATGTGCCGACGAATTACCTGTTCCAAATGTGCCAAACCCTCTTGGGCCGGCTGCGGAGCGCATATCGAGCAAGTTCTTGGCAACGTCGCTGTCGCAGATCGCTGCCAGTGCAGGGCAGCTGGCTCTCAACCAGGACCTGCACCAGCAAAACGCGGGGTCTGGAGCCGCCTCTTTGGCCGATAAGTTCTCCTTAGCGCTTCAACGGCTGCAAACGGGTCACGGCGGTTCCCAATTGCAAAACCGCCCATCCAACCAAAACGAGCACGACAAGGTTCAGTCCCAGTTGGGCGGCCGCACCGTGGACTTCATCCCAGGAACCAACAGCGACAGCCACGGCCACATTCGAAGCAGCAGGGATCGTCGTCACGGAGATCAACACCCCAACGAGCACACCGCTACGAGCTTCGAGATGCGCGAGCATCCCAGCAATCCCAGCCAGCACGCCCACAATCACCGACCAGCCATCGGGTTTTGCGATGAAGCTCGTAAGCGGCCGAGCGCCCGCTGAGTACGCCTTGGGAATATTCCCGAACCATCGAACGCACAAAACCAGCAGGAACGCACCGAACACCGCTACCAAGTAGCCAACCACCACGGCCACCAATGCCGAAGCGGCACGCCGATAGCGACGACGAAAGAGGTGAAACGACAGCCCAGCGAGCGGCCCATAATCAGGGCCAACGACCATAGCGCCAACGATGAGAACCGAGCTATCCGTAAGCACACCTACCGCGCCAATCATCACCGCAAGCACCATCATTGCCAGATACGTAAACGAAATCGAGGAATCTGCCCTTACCCGCGCCTCGACCTCCTCCCACACCACAGCTTCAGAAGGATCACCGGCGGTCAGTCGCTCTGAGAGCTCAGCGGCATCGGAGATCGCCGTGTCAACTCGCTCAATCGCAATCGACCCGCACCGATGAACATCCATTTTGCGAAGTGCCTTGATCACATCATTGGCACCCTCACGAGCCACATCGAACTGGACCAGATCACCATCGGGGCGACGGGTAGAACCTGGCAGCGACACAAGGTTGTGCACCGCATCAAAGCCCAAAAGGGTGTCGAGCAGCTGAGGCGTTAGACCCGGCGGAGTAATCACACGAATATGCAGCATCGCTTAGATCCTGACACGCGTTCCCCCGAAACTGAGTAAGAAATCGGTGGGGGTTTTGTAGGATGCCACTACAGATCAGGCGTGCCATCGTCGAATCCGCCTGCTCGCGGAACGAAACGACCCAAACGCCGTCAGGCACCCGACATCGGCGTATCCCGATTGCTTGGTTGGCCTGAACCAGAATCAAGAGGCCGGAGCTTAGGCCAACGCTTGAGAAAGATCCGTCCACAGATCTTCTAGGTCTTCGAGGCCAACGCTCATCCGCAAGAGGCCTGGATCAATGTGCGCATCGCCGGCATATTTCTGTCGACGTTCCACCGTGGTCTCAACCCCTCCCAAACTCGTTGCTGGCACGAGAAGCTGCACCTTGGCACACACCCAATCAGCAACCGCCGCACCACCTCGCAAAGTGACCGCGATCATCGGCCCGATCTGGCGGACATCGCTCACTTGCTCATGGGCCGCCAAGCGTTTTGCCAACTCTTTCGCAGACTTCGAAGATGCTTCGAACCGCAGGGGAAGCGTCCGCAATCCTCGCAAAGCAAGAAACGTTTCCAAGGCGCCAGGCGTTGCCCCAACATAGGTACGGGCTCGAAACAATGACGCATAGACCGTTTCGTCGCAAGTAACCGCAACACCCAGCACGAGATCACTATGTCCACCTATGAACTTCGTCGCCGAATGCAAAACAATCGTGGCCCCAAGGGCGAGCGGTTGCTGTCCCAGTGGCGTCGCAAACGTCGAGTCAATCACCGTCGGCACCCCAAGCGAAGAGCACGCCGAACACAACACAGCTAGATCAGCCACGTCGAGCGTTGGGTTGGTTGGGGATTCAAGCCAAACCAAATCCGCACCCTGCGCAGCCGCTAGTACTTCGGCGGTGTTGGTGACATCAACGAGGCGAACCTCAATCCCATGCCCTGCAGCAACGTCGCTGATCAACGTTCGAACTCCCATGTAACTGGCGCTGGGCAACACCAACACCTTTGGCATCAACGCATGCAGAATTGCTGAAGCCACCGCCATACCGCTCGCGAAAGACAGCGCATAACCACCCTCTAGCGCCCCAATTGCTTCCTCGAAAGCAATCCACGAATCCGTCCCATGCGTCCGTGTGTAATCGCCCCCATCACGAAAATTCGAAGCAAGCACCAAAGGCTGATTCAGCGGAACCCCTGGGCCTTTGGGTCTGCCTGCGGCCACGGCAACCGTGCGTGGCGACCATCGGGACATCGGCTCGCCGATCTCCCGGGGTACGGGAGGCCAAGGATTCGCTTCGGTTACAGACACGGTCTCGACGCTACCGCAGGGTTTGGACTCAGTGAAGAACACGCTTCAGGTGGCGATTTCGCGGCACCTGGCAAATGTTGATGGAGACTAAACGCATGGACCAAACGCACGAACAGGAATCAGCGGCGGAGCAACCCAAGGGTGATGCCGCTCGGCCCTTGGTAACCGAACCTTTTCATAGTGCGGAACTGCCTCCACTTCCTCAACGCGACCGCAGAATGCCAGCATCACTGTGGATCGAAGCGCCAGAAGAACTTCGCAGTCTCGGGGCCGATCTAGGCCATGAACTCGTGGTCTACAAACGACAAATTGGCGCATGGTTTCTATGGCGCGCAGGTCCAGCAGTCGATGACAACGCTCGCTATATGGCCTTGCACGCAAACGACCTTGGTAAGCAATTCACGTTCACTCTCGATGCTGAGGGCAAGGGAACCGGAACCGGTCCCGACGGCGTTTTCTACGATCGTTTTAGAACCTGGAAAGAATCACTCCGTGACACTCCCTAAGCCCAAATTCACCGAGCGCTAATCACGAAGAACATTCCCTAAGCGCACATACTAAAACGAAGCGGCGCAGAGTTCAGTCTCATACGAATCGAGCTTTGGGCTTGTAGCTAGGCAAATGGCCGGTCGGTGTTTTACCGCTGAGGTTACAGCGTGGGCAGGCCGAAACGGGCCGGGTTTTGTTGACCCCAGCTCAGCAAGTCAACGCCCTGGTTGCGATCATTGGGGACCCACGGATCAAGTTGCTGATCGAGATCGGGATTAACGAAGTACGCGACCGAAAGCCGAGTAGCCACATCACCACGGGCACGAACTCGATGCATCATTGGGTACACCGCATCGCCGCTAAGGAAAGCACCACACTCACCAGCAAAACAAATCACTTCTGATGGATTCGGAAGAACCTCGATCCACCCGTCGAGCTTGTGAAGCACTTCGAGGCCTTCGGCATCGGCGAACAGCAACGTCACGAGGTGCCCGTCCTCGTGTGCGTCTTGGATGAAGTCACGTTCTGCCGAAGCTGGTCGCGACCAGTTCATTTGCAGCCACGATTCGCTCTTGTGACGAACCTTCTCCGCATCACTCGGACGACCAACGTACTCAGCAATTGAGTCCATGGCTTTTTCGGCCAACACGTCCAATTCGGCTTGCGCAGCACGTGCCGCTACAACCAAAGGGTGAGATCTGGTTGCTTCGGGCAGCACTCCCTGTGCATCATCACGAAAGCGGTAACAAAACGTTTCGTTCAGATCCGGTCTGCTGGCCGAAACGCTGTATTCGATACCAATACGACGCCAACCCGTCATGGAGGTGTTGGCGGCAATGGATTCCCGGTCGGCTGCTGGACCTTCAAAAAACTCGCGCCCAACATCAAGGAGGTTTTGCAACGCACCGGCAGATTCACCAGTGCCAATCCAACTCAAACCATCTCGAATGAGTGGTGACGTACCCAGCGCCTGCGGGACGGCCGGCACAGCGGTTATGGACATCCCTCTATCCTCCCACTTAGCAGGCCCAAATCCGGGATTTTGTGGCGTTTCGTTTGCCACAAACCCCGTGAACTGGCCCTCAGCCGAAAAGATCCGGCAAAAGAATGACGCCAACTCACCGATGCAGAGCTATTGCAAGCTCGCCACAATCGCAGCGGCTTCCTCGGCTTCTCGCAACGTAGCGTCTACAAGCTCAAGACCAGCATCCCAAAAGTTTGGGTCGGTCAGATCACAACCGACCATGCCCGCAAGACCCTCAGGCGAACGAGAACCTCCCGCACGCAACAACTCCAGATAGCCCGACACGAATGACTCCCCTACCTGCCGGGAACGTTGGTAGACCGAAAGGGCGAGAAGTTGGCCAAACGCGTAGGCATAGACATACCCCGGGACATGCACAAAATGGGTGACGTAGCTCCACCATGTTTCATACCCCGCAGCGTTTACCGTTCCACCAAAGAGTTCCGATTGTGTGGTCATCCAATTCGCGTTGATTGCCTCCACGGTTAGTTCACCGTCACGCCGGCGTTGTTGGTGACACATATCTTCGAATCGATACATTGCCACTTGACGAAACACGGTAGCAATCTGCCCATCGACGTTTGCGGCCAACAACGAAAGCCGGCGACGCGGATCAGTTTCGGTTTCCAACAGGCGACCAAACGTGAGCGTCTCACCAAACACTGAAGCGGTTTCAGCAACGGTGAGCGGCATCATAAGTTCAAATACGGATTGATGCTCTCCGGCTAAAAGAAAGTGAATCCCATGACCGACTTCGTGGGCAAGGGTGAGCACATCCCGGCGGGTGCCGGTGTAGCTCACCAACAAAAAAGGATTCATGCCCGGCACAATCGGGGCACAAAACGCTCCGCCCTGTTTGCCATCGCGAACTCCAGCATCGATCCACGGGTTCTCAAAGAAGGCCTTTGCTGCTGCACCCAATACGGGAGAGAAATCGTTATAGGCATTGGTTACCAGCGCGACCGCATCTGGCCAACTCACCAGATCATCCCCGGTCCCTAAATCCAGTGCCGCGTTGCGATCATAGAAATTCAGCTGATCCACACCCATCAACTGGCCCTTTAATCGGTACCACCGCTGCGGGATGTCGTTTCGTTTCACCACCGCATCCACCAACGCCTTCACCGAAGCATCTGATGCCTGGTTCGCCAAATTTCTTGACGACGACCACGATTCATAAACGCGCAAACGATCGTCGGTAGATTTGTCGGCTAGAAGGGTGTTGTAAATATAAGCACGCGTACGAAGACCGGGTTCTAGCGCTTTGGTAATCGCAGTCGCAGTTTCTTTACGAATGGTTGCATCGGGGTTCATGGTGCGTGCCAAAGCCACCTCAAGGGGAATCTGATCCACACCAGCATCAACCACAATTGCCGCGAGTTGCTCCTCAAATAGTCGAGTCCATGCGGCAACACCGGTAACGGATTTCTCCGTCATGACGCGTTCCTCGGATTCGCTCAACTGATGTGGTCGCATGGTGCGAGCCAGCGCCAGATAATGCTTGCAAAACGTGAGCGCCGGATCGGCCATGAGCAGCACTGCTTGAGCTTCATCAACCGCGCACCATTCGAGATCGAGAAAGATCAACTTGGTACTTACCGTCGTTGAACGTTCACGAACCATCGACACCAACTGACCATTGGCAGGATCGCTCACATTGCCAGCAAACTCCAAAAATGCCCGGTTACCGCTCCGCTCCAGTAACTCAAGAATTTGCGCGGTTTCGTGCATGACTGCAGCCAAAGCCGTGGCATTGAGCGAACCAATCGTTCCCCGATGCCGTTCTAGCTCCGTGGCTCTTTGCAGCGCCTCATCAAGAAGAGCGAATACCGATTTGGCATCAGCAGAACCCGTGAGAATCGACAGGTCCCAATTGACCTCGTTGGGACCCGAAGCACTGAGGCCAGATCCAGAAACCGCTCCCGCTTGACGGAGCACTGTGACATTGGGGTTGCGATTCATCATGGTCCTGTTGGCTAGTAGATCGAGAGCGTCGGAAAGAGCATCGTGAAGAGCAAAACGTTAGTATCGGGTACCGGGAAACTACTAGTGCGTGTGCGCGTAAATCCTTACGTAGTGATTTCGGTGTGAATTCCGCAGTGGTGCTGGGAAGCGGGAGGAAAACACTACGCAAGGATTTATGCTTCCCTGCACTACTAGGGAGAAACCGTAGCGACTGGTCCCGTCGACTTCTGCTGTGCCGCCTTTGCCGCCTTTGCCTTGGTTGCCGACTTTGCTTTGGTTATCGTCGACTTTTCCGGCACGGCTGTTTTGGCTGACCCAGTTACGGGCACGGGTGGCGGGGGCAGACGGCGGATTGCGAATTTGGCCACAAATCCACGATGGTCGCTCCCAGCGTCGGCGAGTTCGGTTACGGCAAGCGGGAACAACCGATCACTGTGGAGCGCGTGATCCAAACGAGCAAACGGAGCCAGGCCCTTGTTGACTGGCCACGAGAAGCTCAGACCTCTTCCTACCGTCTCATGGGCATCACGCAACGAACCGGCAAGTAAGTGCCCAAAAGGGGGTTGCCAACGAGTTCCGTTGAAATCGCCCACCAACACGAGTGGCTCGTCTCCCCCGGTATCGGCCACGAGCCGACCAAAGGTTTTGAGATCCTGATCCCAGTTTTCCGAATCGGCGCTCGAAAGTGGCGGCGCCGGATGGACCGCAACAATCCGCGCGAAATCACCATCTGGAAGCACGACGCGAACGGAAGGGAGTTGCGCCCGGCCTACACGTTGCACATCATCAAACGGAAACTTCGAAAGGACCGCCGCCCCAAAAGGTGTTTGACGAGGAACCAGAACTTTGTAGGGGTACTGCTCGAACGCGCCTTTCACCAGCAGGCGTGTGGAAAACGATTCGGTGAACTCGTTCAGAACCACGATATCGGCATCGGTTTTCAGCAGCCCATCAATCGTGGCGTCGGGCGTCTTGTTCTCGACAAATACGTTGAGGTGCGCGACGGTAAATACGGGTGAGTTAGGTAGCCAAAACGGTTTTGCCACTGCCGCCCTGGCGGGGTTCACGCTAAAGAAATGGGTGAGGGCGAGAAAACCCGCCAAGATTGCTTGCGGCCATCGTTTCGTAACTAGGGCCACCACCAGCACCAACCAAATCGGCGCCAACAGGATTGGCAGTACGGCCTGAAGGGGCTGCAACAACACTGGCGCATTCCCACCAATCACTCGGGAAGCAGCCACCACCAAACACAACAGGGCGAAAGTCCACGTCGCAACGTCCCAAAAACCCGAGGCAAGATACCGAACCCGGCCAAAACGTGAATCGAGCAGATACTCCCGCGGTGACCTACGAAAACCCATACCAACAGCCTGACAAGGCCAAGCCCACCCGCCGGGGATGCCCGATGACGCGAGCTTCGCAAAGCGGCCCGCTTTGAGGGCACGGCGTTGGCGTCGGGGCCATTGACAAGGCCGGCGCTCTTCGAAGGTTCATTGCTGCTGACTCGCCGTTGTTGACGCCAGTAATGGAGCCAGCCGATCACACCAATATTGAGCGTGGGCCGTGTCGTCAAAGGCTCCCAAAAGGAGCGGCGGCTGACCCTGCACCCCAATGCTGACCTGATGGACAGGACCTTGTGACTCACGCTCGAACGCCTGCACCCTGGGCTGCTCCAGGCTGTCGAATCGCAAATGCAACTCGCGTGACCGCCCCAGCCGGCGAAGCGCCCGACCGCGCACGCTCAGCGTGGTGCCGTCAAACACCAACACCTGAGGCTGTATGCACGCGAGGACCGCCATCAGCACGCCGAATGCCACAAAGGCCAACGTCGCTAGCGCCGGCCAGACCAGGTTGAGCCGCAACGGAAGCCAGTTCGTAGCGGCCCACATGGCCGCCGTGGCAGCCAGGCTCACGACCGCTGCCAGCAGCAACAGCACTCTGGCGCCCGGTTGCAAATGGGCCTCTGCATAGCTGATGCCCTTTGGGTGCACCGTGAAGCCGCTGTCGTTGCCACCGCCCCCAGGCGCTTCGTTTGTGGCCACAGTTTCGATGGTTCCCACAGCGGAAAACTTACCGCAGGAGTAGCCCTCAGCGAGAGATCAAATGGAATGGCTTTCGGGGTTCTTCTGCAGAACTATCAATGAAGTCAGGTGCCTCGTGTTGTGTTGCGAGGTGGTTGAGGATGCGGCGCAGGTCGGAGAGGTCGCGATCGGTGAGCCGGGATGCGAACACCGCGTCAATGCCACGCAGGTGGGTCAACGCTGCACGACGCAAGACCGCTCGTCCCTGCTTCGTTATTTGCACTTGGACGGACCGGCGGTCGCCTTCGCTGGTCTTGCGTTCGACCAAGCCACGCGAAACAAGACGGTCAACAAGTCGTGTGCACGAACTTTTCGTGATCAGCACAGCGAGAGTGAGATCAGTCATCCGAAGCGCACCTCCCGCCCCCTGGAGTTGGAACAGCACGTCGTAATCCTCAAGGGAGATCTCTCGATCGCGAACGAGATCGGCATCGAGGACAGCCGTAGTCTCACGAGCGTAGCGAAGTAGTCGCTGCCACTCCTTCACCACGGGATCATCTTTGCTTAGCGTCATATCCGTCAACTTTATCGCATCCACCTGTTAGTACCGTTCGGGAATATCTCGAACGAAAATATGTTGTACTGGGCATGAGAAATAATGATCAAACCATCGACTTCCGTCCTGCAGCTTCACGGTTCACAACGAACATCGGCTGGCTCGACTCTAAGCACTCGTTTAGCTTTGGTTCACACCACGACCCCACAAACACTGGTCATGGACTCCTCCTGGTCAACAATGACGACAAAGTCCGCGCCGGTAGTGGCTTCCAAACCCACCCCCACCAGGACATGGAAATCATTACCTGGGTCCTGTCGGGCGAACTTGAACACAAAGACTCCGAAGGCAACCATGGTCTGCTTTACCCCGGCCTTGCGCAACGCATGTCCGCTGGCACCGGGATTTGGCATTCCGAAATGAACAACTCTGGAAACACCGATGTGCACTTCATTCAAATGTGGGTACCACCAGACACGGAGCGAGTGAACCCCAGCTACCAACAGCTCGACATCAACGCCGAACTCGCAAAAGGCGGACTAGTGCCCGTCGCCTCCGGCAAAGGCCACGACGCTTCGATCTCGATACGTCAACGAGATGCAGTGCTCTGGGCGGGCCGCCTCCGAGCAGACGAGACCGTAACGATGCCCGACGACCGCCACGTCCACCTGTTCGTAGCCACCGGAATGGCCGAACTCGATGAACGCCCCCTTCTCACCGGTGACGCCGCTCGTTTCACGGGGAGCGGTCCAAGGCAACTCACCGCGGGCCCAGAGGGAGCCGAGGTATTGATTTGGGCCACCGCCTGATCCGGTGGCGTGGCGGTTGGAAGTTGTCACAGGAGCCGACTTGACCGCAATGCAAACACAGCCGCAAAATCGGGAAAAGTTACGTCAGTTTTCACCTAATGCCGATCTACACAAACCCCGATCTCCTTGACGACATGTCGGACCTCCTGAAAAAGCGGATGCAAGGAAAGTCCTGTTTCAACTTTAGGACCAATCCATCACCCGAACTTGTCGATGAGCGCCGCCAAATAGCGCAGCGCTCACTCAAGACACGGACCTCAAAATCGTGAATGCGATGTAACGCCGATTGCCCCAGGTTTCGATGCAAGTGGCGATCGTTGTTCACCGGATTGATCCTCTAGTTATCAGCGGGGTGATTAAAAAAAATATGGTCATGGTTGATGCGTTCGGTGACGTGCACGGTCACGGCGTCACCCGGTCGTTTCCCAACGCAATGAGAAGTGCCCTGGAGACAAGTCGTATGGTTCCCCGCTACACGTCCCCATCGTTTGGAAATCGGACTATTCGGCCTGTTCTTGACGAACTGCAACGTCAAGAGAATCGAAAACCGGTACCGTTTGGTCGATAGCAGTAATACTCAGTAACTTACGCGCAACGCTGTTCGGCGGGGCAAGGAGGATGAGTCGCAGGGCACCGTAAGCGTGTCGGTTGGCGAGATGTTGCAGGATACGAGCGCCCTGACTGTCAATGTAGGTAACTGCAGAAAGGTCAACTATCAAGTCGGTGCATTGTTGGCTCGCATCATTGAGTTGCAGGCCGATGTCTTCCGCGTTCGAAAGATCAATCTCACCACGTATCCTCGCAAGGGTAATCGGTGCAGCAATTGGCGACGGTTTGTGTTCGGTGACAACAACTTGTGCGAGAGAAAGATTCATGGCTGCGGCACCAGTTGGGAAACTCGGCGTGCGCTTAATTTTATCGTGCAGCTGAGGATGGTCCCGTGCGCATCGTGCTTTAGGTCAAAACAGTCGGTGAGGGCTTGCATGATCATGGTTCCTCTGCCTCGATCTACGTTGTGTTTCCCTCGTGGCCGCCAACCGCCTTGGTCGATGACTCTCACCGCAATGTGGTGCGAGTGATCGGTAAGCTCGATAGAAATCGTACCGACGCTTTGGTGACGGTAGGCGTGATCAATAGTATTCGCACATGCTTCGCCTACGACCAGCAGCACAGCATCGCAACCGTCGAGACCAACTTGTCGATTGCCAAGCCATATTCTGATCGCGTCCCGCATACCGGCGAGTTGGTCTGCACGCGCATCGAGTTGCAGGTTTAGCTTTGCCACGACGGGCGTGTAGCGGAAGCAAGCAATGACGATGTCGTCGACGGGTTGTGTGTCGGCTGTCAGGTTGGCCACGATCAGATCCGTAAGTTCGCCAACGGGCATGTCCCGGTTACAAACTATGATCTCTTCCAGCCGTGTAATACCGACGTCGAGCGGTTCCCCGCGACGTACGATAAGCCCGTCGGAATACAACACGACCAGTGCGCCGGGCTCAAGGTCGATGGACGTCTCGCCACGAGACCGGTTAAAGGCCACTCCTAAGGGCGC